>JABGTJ010000013.1 GCA_018691345.1 Methanobacteriota archaeon | reverse complement strand
TGTTCCTCCGAACCTGCGTGATGACTTCTTGGCATCAAGGCTTCGCCCTTATTCCGACTCAAACTTCGATTGTTGAGTGCTGTATACCGTTCCGGCATCAGAGTTCTTTTCTGCGAATGGACCAAGTCCTTCACGCTTGAGGATGTACAGCATTCCAGTGATGGTCGAAACGGCAATCGTGACCGCCAAATACGGCAACCAAGGGGCTTCGCCAAGTCCGTCACGTGGCTGAACCAGCCAAGTAAAAACGAGACTTGAATCTTCTGTGAAACGTTTCGACCACTTGAACAGGTCCGTCGTATCGTGTGCAGCGATGGTCACTGCAGTGGAGTAGTTGTTCCAAAATTGGGAACGGCCGACAACATCGTAGTCAATGCTACCGTTCACCACAATGGAGACGTTGTGGCCCCGAACGACAGAGAGATGAAGGTATTCTGAACCGTTCTGTACGTACCCTTCAGAAGTTTTCTTTACACCTTCAAGCGACATCAACGAGCCGTTTTCATCCCGAACATCTGCGACCGACTCAGAACCTACATCGAAGATCCATGTCATCGGTACGTTCCATGCCAACGGTGCAACAGCCGTACATTGCTCGGTCAAGAGAGATTCGAATTGGATGATGGTTTGATTGTTAACCAAAGTGCTTGAATGAGAAATCTCATAGCAGTCATGGACGGTCCAATACGACCATGCCTCCCCCCACGTGGTCATCCAAGCTTGTGCCTCTGAATCGAGGTATGATGCGATGTCCTTATCGTGTCGAATTGTGGCATCGTTTACCCTTCCGACCCAGTATAAATTCACCAAACCACCTTCTTCAACGGCCGTTTGAACTTGTTCCTTGGAACCAATAATTTGCTCAAGGCTACCACCACGCCGACCAAGGTTGAACCAATCCCAGTCGTCGACAGGTGCATCCTCCGAAGAATGCCATGCCGTCGAAGTCAATCCGTTCATGTCGCCATGAATTGGAAAACCTTGACCCGCAATCGTCGTATGTTGGCTCATCGTAAGCCCAGGTGGAGTGAACGTCGAGATTGGATTCGCCCCCCAATGGCTTGCATCAATGCGGTCGGTAATGTAATTCTGACATTCAAGGGCAACTGCACCAGGGTCCGCTTTCCACGAGAGATGAGGCATTCCATAGCAGCCAAACTCATCGCCATTATCGAGTCGTTCTTGTGAGAGTGCTGTTCGAAGCCAGCCATCTTCGTCCCATCGAGATTCGGCCATTGCAACCGGGCTGAACGTTGAAGAGAGTAGACAAAGAAGAACAGCGACCACAAAACTGCGAAGGAACCGTCCTTGAGCGGCTGGAGCCATGTAATATGCTGTGGAAGGGATGCTTTGATAGTTTGTATGCATGTGAACGATGTGAAAATGAGGTGAAAGGCCCTTCTCCACACGAAAACAAAGGGAACAGTCAAAACCCGGGGTTGATTGCAATTTCATATGACCGAGGTGCCATCCTTAGAGCAAGCATGGCAATCGCTCAAACCGCATTGGCATATTCCGACAACGGGTGAGCCTTTGCAAAAAACTCCAAGTTACGGTTTTCTTCGCATGTTCCTCTCACCGTTCTTGCGCCCAATACTGAACGCAAAATTGGTTGGCTTGCACAACATTCCTCGCAAAGGTGCAGTGATTTTGGCAGCCAACCATTTGTCGCACGTCGACCCGATTTTAGTGATTGCATCAGCACGACGAACGACGCATTACCTCGCCAAAGACGGGCATTTCAAAAACGGCGCACTGCGCACGGTCATGCGCGCAACTGGGCAAATTGAAACGAAAAGAGACGAAGGTGGTGAAGGTGCGTTATCAAGCGCAGCAGATGTACTTTCAGAGGGACAGGCACTCGGAATTTTCCCAGAAGGGACACGCTCAAAAAGAACGGAAGCACCATTCCTCCTGCCGGGCAAAACCGGTATTGCCCGACTTGCTGCATCGTATCCTGATGCAGTAATTGTACCAATAGCGCTCATAGGAACAAGGGATATGATGAAGCCTCAAGACCATAAATTCCCACGGCTGTGGAGAAGAATCGGCCTTTCAGCAGGTGAAGGAATTACCTGGATGCAATGGCTGGAACACGAGAATGGAGGCAACATGACCCCCACCCAGTTAATCGCCTTTGGAGAGCAGGATGACCATGAAATTCGTTCGTCTCTTGCCAACCTCTATAGAAAATTTACCGACCAAATAATGGCAAGCATTTCGACGCTTGGCGCTCCATAGTTGAAGTACAGTCAACCGCTTACCCCTACGTGAAGCGTATAGACACCCAACTCGGAACTCTTGTTCTTGACGATCATGTATGTCCAAACAGATTGAAGGCAGAACTTCGAGGTCTGGAGCTGCTGTGTTCGATCGTGAATTCAACACCAATATGGAGTCTTGAAACGGGGTCTCAAAAACCCTTCATCGTCTCAAACGATAACGGTCCAACCGTATTAATCGATATTTTTGAGAGCATTCGCAAGAAGGTGTGTGAGGGTGATCCACACATCACTGTGTACATGTCACAACGCCCGGTGTGCATACTACGCGACAGTGATGTGGTCGACACACCTTCGACGGATTCACTCGTGTCACTCGTATTGCTTGGAATCGCAGGATGGCCGATTGATTCAACACCGCCGACACTCGGGCAAAAATCCATCATGGCCTCGTCCATGCCCATCGAAGACACCACAGCGCTTTCGACAGCAGATTACAATCAGATTCAATCAGCGCTTCATCTTCAGCAAGAAGGGTTCACCCATGCAGGACTCTCGGTACTCGCCCAAATGGCTCGACGATTGTATGTTTGTAGGATTTGGCATATTGATAAAATTAAATTGATTCTCCAGCCGATTCTGGAATCATTCGAAGACGCCCAACTTCAGAGATATCTTCGAAATCCGGATGAAGAAACAGATGTGCTTTTCCTTACTTTGTAAGACACAATCGCTCAAGAATGCTCAAGTGCTGTCGGTTACGACATTTATCCGGTGAGTGAATGAAAGTCTACCATGACCTAATACAGCGCATTCTGGACGAAGGCGAAGAAAAAGGCGACCGAACAGGTACGGGCACACTTTCTGTCTTTGGACATCAAATGCGCTTTGACCTGTCAAAGGGGTTTCCTATGGTCACCACAAAGAAACTTCACCTTCGTTCCATTGTCCACGAACTCTTATGGTTCCTCAAAGGCGATACCAATGTCAAGTATCTGCAAGAAAATGGCGTTCGCATCTGGAACGAATGGGCCGATGAAAACGGTGACTTGGGACCTGTTTATGGCAAGCAATGGAGGAAGTGGGAAGCAAAAGACGGCCGGATTATCGACCAAGTCGAACAGGCCATTGACATGATCAAAAACAACCCAAACAGTCGACGAATTATCGTATCTGCATGGAACGTCGGCGAGCTTGATGAAATGGCCTTGATGCCGTGCCATGCTTTTTTCCAGTTCCATG
This sequence comes from Methanobacteriota archaeon, assembly GCA_018691345.1. Classification (GTDB taxonomy): domain Archaea; phylum Thermoplasmatota; class Poseidoniia; order Poseidoniales; family Poseidoniaceae; genus MGIIa-L1. The sequence continues at coordinate 719 of JABGTJ010000013.1, read as the reverse complement.
TTGCAAACGGCAAATTGAACTGCCAACTTTACCAAAGAAGCGCTGATGTGTTTCTCGGCGTTCCGTTCAACATCGCTTCGTATGCGTTGCTTACCGAAATGATGGCTCAAATATGTGGCTTGAAGGCAGGTACATTTGTCCATACGCTTGGTGATGCTCACCTGTACACCAACCATCTTGAGCAAGCCAATCTGCAAGTTACCCGTGAGCCAATGAAGTTACCAACCCTGAAACTCAACCCTGAATGTACGACCATCGATTCGTTCACTTTCGAAGACATCGGGGTCGAGGGTTATGAACATCATCCGCACATATCAGCACCGATTGCAATATGAGGGATTTCTATGTTTACAATGATTTTTGCATGCGATTTGAACGGAGCAATCGGCAAAGATGGCGATTTGCCTTGGCGTCAATCTTCGGACTTGCAGCACTTCAAACGCATTACGATGTCGAAAACCATGGTCATGGGCCGGAAAACATGGGAGAGCCTTCCTGGTAAACTTCCCGGCCGCAGACACATCGTGCTTTCCAGAACACCACGAGATGATGTGGAAGTTATGTCGTATGAGTCAGTCTTGGAACTCGGTGAATCAGAAGAATTAATGATTATCGGAGGAGGAGAGATTTACCAACTGTTCATGGAGCATACGAAGGAAATTCACAAGACCATTATTGACACGAACGTCGAAGAAGCGGATGCATTCGCCCCTTCGATG
>JABGTJ010000014.1 GCA_018691345.1 Methanobacteriota archaeon | reverse complement strand
GGCGAAGAATCAACGTTCTCAGGCGATGAACTTATCGCGCTTCTCGCACGAGCGGATGGCGGGATTGATGCGTTGTTTGAAGCTCAAAAAGCAATTCTTGACGGAATAGAATGAACTTCGACCATTATTTGCCCAGCATTGTTTGGCGAAAGGCTTGATATGGCAGGGGTTCTCGCCGAACTGCACGGGTCAGTAGCTTAGTTGGGAGAGCGCGGCACTGAAGATGCCGAGGTCGCTGGTTCAAGTCCGGCCTGACCCACCTCAACTCCAACTGCGAAAGCTTTGAATTCTTCAGTTTGAACCGTTTCTACAATTCTCCCGATTTTTTTTCATCGTTGGGTTCATGTGCTAGGTCCCTTTGCTTACCTCATGGGCGAAGGGCGCGGTGATTCTCATGATGAGGCCGAGCATGTAGACCATGAAACGAAGGCCCGAAATAAAATCACCAAAGAATTGGTTGAAATCCGTAACCGTAGGAGCGGGGACGTCAAGCAGAATCTCCTTGCCAAGAAAGAAAATTTCGTCTTAGCCGCTGGAATAATCTACACCGTTCTCTATACATTGCTCATCTTTGGAATGACATCGGGAACACTTGGAAACTCGACGGCGATTGACCACTCAGCATCGAAAACATTCCTCGACATTGGCGGAGAATGTGACGAAATTACGGATGAACCATGGATTCTTATTTTCCCGAATGAAGATGAAAAAGTATTCTCAATGTACGGTTATAATTTCCCGTCGGGACACGGCGTAGGGACGTATGAAATGAATCACCTGGAGGATGGAGAGCATGAAATCGAAACCTGGACGGATTCAAGAGTTTGGCCTATTCCAGCAGCAGGTGAACCTGATGCTGATTATTTGTACTTCGCAGCTCCATTCGAAGAATTAGAAGAAGGACATTACGAACTGAATTATTCTATTACGGTCTACAACCAGTCTAACGTCTCCACCGCAAGCGTTGTTGAGGGTGGGGATGAAATTTCAAAGTCCGTTGAATTTGAACTTGATATTTCGAAGCAAACATTTGCATTCCTTCCATTTGTCGACTCTGAAAAGAAGCATCAAGTTCGCTTGACCGATACTGGTGCTCGCTCATGCTGGGGTATTCAAGACCTAGGAAACTGGGGATACATCCTCATCGGTGCCGAATTAGGCGGTGGTCGTGAAACGGCAATGCTTACAGGAGGAGCAGCAGGCATTCCAGCATGGTGGATGGCTTTTTCTTCGCTTTCCCTTTCTGCAATCTCCCTCCTCATCATCTACCCTTTGATGTACAAAGTCTACCACCAAGACAGCGATGATATTCTCTCTCGAAATCACATCTCACAACTTGTCGAAGACTCGGTTGTTAAAACAGCAAAGAGGCTGAACATCGATATCGATTGGGAATTGTACAAAATTGAACCACGAGACCTCTCAATCGACATTATGGTTCCCTACAAAAACACGGAATCGACGCTCTCCGACAGTAAAGATGTTCGCGCAGAAGTGCTTCGTGAAGTCCTTGAAGAGTTCGCAATCTTTAGGGTGTTCAAACCCGTTCAACTCACCGTGCGAACCATTGGTGTGAATCAAGCAATTGACTTTGAATCTGGTGTGGGTATTGGAACAACTGCAGAGGGTGAAGATGATGATGGTGAGCAAAACTACACCGATTTCTTTTCCGAACTCCACACACTCTCAAGAGTGGAAGATGAAGTTCGTGAGAGTCTTGAATTGTTCTTTGCACGCCGACCAGACCTCAAGATGGAAGCGGCAGTCGTAACCAGTGACGACAGAGTCATCTTTGTATCCGTCATCTACCGGCCAACGCAGCGATTTGCTTTCTTCCGATTTAAGAAAACTCGAGATGAAGTTCAGACGGAGTTGCATCGTTTCATCTCAAAACGAAATGCAGACTTGTTAGGCTCTCAGGAACTTATTGTCAAAGGACGAAACCAAATCTCAACACTCTCTGATCGCGCAGGTGCAGGGCGTGTCGAACGTGACATAAAGAACGATCAGCGCATTGTTGCTGTAGCAAAGCAAGACGGTTTTGGTGGTAAGATGTTGCAAACAAAATTCCTCGGCAATACGCTATCGACCGTCGAATATATGGCCAATGAGAAGCGGGAAATGATTAACAAATGGGGCTTCTGGGGGCTGATTGTCTTTGTATGGATCCCTTTCATGGCATCTGGGGTATTGGTCGGCGCCATGCTCGGTTTGTTATCTCGGATGAACTTCACTCGAGTTCTTTCAGCCACAATCATTGGTGGTTCAATCGCTTCAATCACTTGGGCATACACTGCCGAAGGCATTGTGAAGTTCATGCACCAATACAAACTGGAAGCAGTTATTCCGCTGATTATTATCGTCTTTGTAGGTGCAGCATTCCTCCACATCCGTTCGACAAAGATGCGACGTCAAACTGAATTGTTTGAAGACACATTGCTGGACAACTTCCATGCGAATATCCAAGCCAAGTACGGCGAGCAGTGAAGAGGTGTAAACTTGGATTTAATCCAGCAATTAAACGGTCATCCTAACCATGTTGGAGACCACGCTGTCATCGGTATTGTAACCGTTAGCGATCGAGCGAGCGCCGGTGAATATGAAGACGAAGGAGGGCCTGCTGTACTCTCGTTTCTCGAAGAAGGAATTGCGAGCCCTTTGACGGTTCACTACCGTTGCGTACCTGATGACAAGTCCCTCATTGAGGAAACGCTTATCGAAATGGTTGACGAACTTGGTTGCCATGTTCTTGTCACGACCGGCGGTACCGGTCCTGCTCAAAGGGATGTGACGCCAGAAGCAACAGAAAAGGTCTGTGAGAAAATCCTTCCCGGTTTTGGCGAACAAATGCGGGCAATTTCGCTTCAGTATGTCCCGACCGCCATTCTATCAAGACAACTCGGTGGTATTCGAGGTAATTGCCTACTGTTCAACCTCCCCGGCCGTCCGAAATCGATTCGCGAAACGATTGATGAAATTTGGAAGGCGGTCCCATATTGTGTCGACCTTCTCGAGGGCCCATACATCGACTCCGTCGATAACGTATGCAATGCTTTCAGACCAAAATCGGCTCGACGAAGATAATTGCTCATCGTATAGTTCATTGAGTGGATTCACTCAAGTCGGTCCCATGGACGGTACAGATACCCGTGGAAACATGCTAATTGTTGGAGCAAAAGTCGTTTTACCAAACGAAACAAAATATGCTGATGTTCGTACAATTGAAGGCGTTATTTCTGAGATTGCAGAACCACAAGCTCTCCTTCACCACGATGCCGAACTCCTCGTTGACGGTTCAGGCTTGTACCTACTGCCTGGCGCCATCGATCCGCAAGTTCACTTCAGAGACCCCGGTCAGCCTGAAAAGGAAGATTTGGGGAGTGGCTCAGCGGCTGCAGTAAGCGGTGGCATCACTTCTTTCCTCGATATGCCAAACAACAAACCCTCCATCGTCGACCTACCTGGCATGCAGATGAAACTGGATACGGCTGCCGCCAAATGCGTCAATAACTACGGCTTCTTTATTGGGGCAACTCCGAACAACGTCGAAAAACTTCAGGAGGCGGTTGGAACTCCGGATGCGCCAATTGCAATCCCCGGCATCTGTGGGATCAAAATTTTCATGGGCTCTTCAACCGGTACATTACTTGTCAACGAACGTGAGGCATTGCAAACTATCTTCTCACAAACTGCAGGACTCATTGCCGTCCACGCAGAAGATGAAAAGAGGCTGAATGAACGGTTCCCCGATTATGAGGCACGAACCGACATCGCCGCCCATGCTGAATGGAGAGATGATGTTACGGCCCTGCTTGCAACGCAACTTGCAGTCGAACTCGCTCAAACTTACAACCACCGACTGCATATCTTACATCTCACCTCCGGAATCGAAGCGGATTGGTTGAATGGCATTACTTCACTGCCGTCTCAGCAGAAAGAAGGCGCAATTATCACCACTGAAACTTTACCGCAACATCTTACGTTCACCGATATCGATGTTAAGGAACAAGGCACCCGGCTGCAAATGAATCCACCAATTAGGTACCAAGCCGACAAGGACACCCTCTGGAATCGCCTCTTGGATGGAACCGTCCAATGTATGGCAACGGACCACGCACCTCACACATCGGAGGCAAAGCAGCTCGGTTTCCCACAAGCACCAAGTGGGATGCCCGGAGTTGAAACCTCACTTGCCGTCATGCTCACTCACGCTAAATCCGGTACGTGCACCATCGAGCAAGTGGTCGAATGGATGTCCACCAATGTGGCTGATTGTTACAACATGATTGGGAAAGGACGAATTGAAGTTGGCTTCGATGCTGACTTTGTGTTGGTAGACATGGAAAATGAACATGAAGTCGTGGATGAGAACAGTTGGACTCGAGTCGGCTGGAACCCCTTCAGAGGACGAATGTTAACCGGCTGGGCGAAAATGACCATCGTCGCTGGAATTCCGGTCTTTGAGCGAACAGAAAACTCCGGTCAAAAAGGCCAAATTTTGGTTGAGGCAGGGTCAGTAGGCACTCCAATATTGATGGCTCCATGGAAATAATGTCGTTTTTCAGTTCAATTTCGGCTCTTTTCCGGTAACATTATACACTCAACCACTTCTTTCCGGTTAGGGATAGAGAATGAGTTGGCTCGAAGAAAATATTGGAGAAGGATATCAGCAAGTTATAATTGGATTTAGTGTATTCATAATCGGTGCACTGCTCGGATGGATGGAAGCAGCAGACAATGTGATGTCTGCTTCGGACGTCTACATGCCTGCAGTGATTATGCTGTCTGGAGCAATGGTGACAATGCTTGGACTGTCTTTCGGAACAGAAAATGAAGAAGACCGTACTGACGATTTGATGAACGCTATCAACGAACTTACGGCTCGCATGAACGCAATGCTGGGCACTGAAGAAGAGTGACCCTACAATCCGTACAATGAACCGTACTTGGCTTCGACGTATCGAAGAAACGGTTCAGGAGAAGGCGGTGAGCCGGTGGCGAATTCGATCAATTCAGCTGGGGACATTTTACTCCCTTGTTCGTGAATCCGTGGGCGTAACCACTGCAATAAACTGGACCAGTCGCCTGAAGATACAAGTGCATCAATATCACCCAATTCATTCTGCATTGATTCGAGTAATTGAGCGGCATAGAGATTCCCTAAGGTGTAGGTTGGGAAGTATCCAAAGGCACCCATTGACCAGTGGATATCTTGGAGACATCCCATCGTATCGTTTGGAACTTGAACACCAAACCACTCTTTGAACATGGAGTTCCAAGTGGCAGGTAATTCAGAAACAGGAAGGTTTTCGTTGAATAATTTCTTTTCAATTTCATACCGTAGCATCACATGAAGGTTGTAAGTCACCTCATCTGCTTCGACTCGAATAAAGCCTTTAGAAACAGTGTTTGCAATACGGTTGAGTTCTTCCGGTTTCCAATCGGGAGCGTCAGGGAATTGTTCTCGGAACCAAGGTAGGGCAACTTCCCAAAAGGCCGTAGTCCTGCCGATTTGATTCTCCCAAAACCGGCTTTGTGATTCGTGAACGCCCAAGGAGACTGCATCGCCTCTTGGCGTTAGAGAGTGGGTGCGAGCTAGACCTTGTTCGTAAAGAGCGTGTCCTGTTTCATGCATGACGGCATACAGGCACGAAAAGGGGTCTTTTTCATCAAAGCGAGTGGTAAAACGAGTATCTCCTGGCCAAAGACCGGCGGAAAACGGATGAGTTGAAGCATCCATTCGGCCTGCTGAGAAGTCAAATCCCATTGCCTCAGAAACTTTCAGACAAAAGGCAGTTTGGGCTTCAATAGAAAAACGCATTTCTTCTGGAAGTGTCGGGTCTGGTCGGGTTTTTTGAGCCTCTGTAATGTTTTGTAGAAGTGGCACCAATCGAGCACGTAGACCAGCGAACAGTGGGTCGTAATCGGTGACTTTCATGCCAACTTCATATTCATCCAGTAGTACATCATATGGGTTTTCTTCACCACCATAATAGGCGATTTTCTTCTTCGTCATCTCGACGAGTGATTCAAGATGAGGAAGGAAGGACTGAAAATCGGATTCAACCCGTGCCTTTTGCCACGATAGTAGCGCCTCAGATCTCGCTTTGGCAAATGCTGCTACAAACTCAGCAGGAAGTTGAATTGCTTTGTCGTAGGCTCGACGTATTTCTCTTACGTTCGCCTGCTGGTCATCATCAAGGTCTGAAGCTTGTTCGAGTTGAGACAAGAGGCGCCCCATTTCATCATCCACGAGTCGCATGTGACGTTCTGCAGCAAGCCAAGAAAGAATATCTGAACGTGCTTCAGAGCCTTTTGCAGGCATGAACGTCTCTTGGTCCCAACCAAGATGGCCTTGGAGCGCACCTAGACGATGAATGTCTTTTACCCGTTCAATGAACGTTGAATATGTCTGCATACCCATTCCATCCCTCCATCCATGATGAATACTCGTATGGTATTTTTCGAGTCAATGAGTCGAGTTTGTAATGCAAATACTGCCACACATTGAAATCGTTAAGCCTCGACGGTAAACTATGGTGCGGCCTTTTTCTCGTAAGGCAAAAAAATCTGCGCCAATTCCTGTCGACGATGAAGAACTTGAGGAAGTCATCGATGAGGTGGAAGAACCCATTGAAGTAAATCTTGACACAGAAGTTCCTCAAACTGAAGAACAATCGGAAAAGGTGATTGCTTTTGAGGAACTTTCTATAGAAGAAGTGGCTGAAAACCTGAAAGTCAGCGCTCAAACGGTAATCAAGACGTGCATGGATATTCGTAGAGGAGAAAACGTCCTGATTGTTTGCGACCCTACAACCGGAGACATTGGTCAAGCATTGCATGAGGC
>JABGTJ010000015.1 GCA_018691345.1 Methanobacteriota archaeon | reverse complement strand
CACTCAACATTTCTCCTTTTGCGATGGCTGAGGGCCGTGATGAAGCAACACCTGAAGCGATGACTCGAATCATGATGCTCCCGCCTGAGGCTGAAGTTACCGGCATGCACATCAATGCAAACGGTAACTTCTTTGTCAACGCCATGCATCCAGATGAGGACAACTACAAGGCAACAATTGGCGTCATCAACGGAATAGATTGGAACAACCTTCCTGAAACCGTTCCTGAACTGTCTTCGTCCAGCAGCGAAAATGACATTTGGCACGGAATCCGTACATCGTATGGAGACTATCAGGTGATTCTACAGACCGGAGATGCACTTTCCGAAGGCGGCGTAGCAGGTGGGATTTACGCTGCAGACGATGAGAGTCAGATCCTCATCAGTAAGAAACCAGACTACAACGCCTTCGTACCTCTCAACGCAGACAGTACACACGGCTACCTCTACACCGCTTGGGAAGACCGGCCAGCAGGCCTCAGCCAATTGGAACTTGAATGGGACAGTACATCTTCACAGTGGGCGGTATTGAACAGCAAGATGTTGGACCTCAGCAGTATCAACGGTGGCTGGGTTTTTTGTTTCGGCAGCATGAGTCCTTGGGGCTCACCGCTGTTTTCCGAGGAATTGTATTTTGACAATACCGAATACTGGAACGACGACAGTTTCAGATACCATTCGGACCAAACCAAGTTGGAAAACTATCTGGGCCACTATCCTAACCCCTACGATTACGGATACATCGTTGAAATTGAGAACGCAACGACCGCCGAACCAGATTTCGTACGGCACCTTTCTATGGGACGCTACTCACACGAAAACGCCGCGGTAATGCCAGATGATCGAACCGTCTATCTCACCGATGATGGCTATGAAACGGTCTTGTTCAAATTCGTTGCAAACACTGCAGGTGACCTCAGCGCAGGTACGCTCTACGCTGCGAAAGTAACTCAAGACAACACAAGAGATTCTGCAGTTACCGGGTTTGATGTTGAGTGGATGGAAATAGGCTCTTCTTCAAACGCAGAAATACAGGGCTGGATTGATGAATACGACGGCATCACAACAGATGATTTCGTTTCAGGTCAAAATTCTTACATTTCGGATGAAGAAATAAACGACTGGGCTGAATGGCGTTTGAATAAAGACCTGAACGGCGATGGGGCCGTCGGCTCTGCCAGTGATGACCGTGTCGCCTTCCTTGAATCACGTAAAGCAGCTGCTGCACTTGGAGCCACGGATGAGTGGAGTAAGATGGAAGGGGTTGCGTTCAATGCCAATGCACCCGACAGCCTTTACCTTGCAATGTCGAGAATTGAATCAGCAATGACCGACGGGCAGGATGATATCGATGTTTCTCTGAATTCCTGTGGAGTCGTCTATCGCATGTCGTTCGGCAATGGTTGGGACGTAACTCGAATTGACCCCGTTATCTCAGGAGGACCTTACATTTCGTCTGCTCAATACGAATGCGATGTAAACAACCTTGCTGGTCCAGACAATCTCCTCGTTCTTGACGATGGCCGCCTTCTCATTGGCGAGGACACCAACAAGCATGAAAGCAACATGGTATGGCTTTGGGGCGAGAAATCGGAACCTTTGGAAGCTGCTGGTAACATCACCGTAAATTCAATTCAACTTCGGAATTCCTCTTCAAGCAACGCCTCAACTTGGGACTACAACTACCAAATAGAAGTCGACGAACTTCAGACAGGTTTGACCTATACCGCATTGATTGTGGTTAAGGAACTCGATACTGAAGAGTGGAAGGGTATCTGGTGGTGGAACGATATCGAAGATAACGGTGAACAACACGAACACAGTTTTTCCCTAGAGAAAGGATGCTACTCGATACTTGCATCCCTTTACGAAAGCACCGACCTCAGCACTGATGTCAAGAATGCTACCGTATTGTCGGATACAGAAGTACCGTTCACTGTTGGAGGTGGGACATGCGTCGATGGCGTTTATTCGAACCAAGTTGTCGATTCACAGGAGGATGCGAACGATAGGAGTGAAGACAGTGTTCCTGGATTTGGTGTTCTGCTCAGTATGGTGGCTTTGCTTGGAGCAGCAGTTCTTGTTCGTCGCGACTGATTCCATTGTTCTCGATTGACTTGGTACACCCGTTAAACTCCAACGCGAGAGAATCAAGCGTCGGTAGGCAGTGTACTGGGGGACTGAACACCCATTGTACCCCTCCATAATGTCTTGAGGGGTTTGACAGAACCCTTGCGATTTCATGGAAGTGATATGTCGGTTGTCTGTATTATTAAAGCCGTATTGTCGACCAAATGTTAATGCGTTGAACAGTAGACCTTAGGTTATGAACCGCGCAAGGGTTTCACAAAGCATAATTTTGACCGTAATCATGATATTAGGAGCATTATCGTACTCGATAAATGATTTATCAGTTCTCCATGAACTCACCGAAGAAGAATCGGTTGCACATTCGGCTTCAAACAACACGTATGACCCATTGGTCTTACAAACCTCATATTATGATGGTGGCGAGAATCCAGGATACATCGGAACAACCTACGATGACCGGGTTATTGTTTACTCTGAAGAACAAGATTCAAATGGAATTTTTAACATTGCAATATCGATCTATTCTTATTCAGAACAGGGATTTGAACAACCCGCAGGGAGGTCGCCACTCGCTATACAAATTCCTGAGATGAACATGGACCGAGAAATTTTGCTTCCCGCGAACTTCAGTAAAATGCGCCCTTGCACCCCGATTTTACATCCAGATGATTACATCTCTCTTGCATGCTCAACATACAATGAAGCAATCCCCAACACACCTTTGAGATTGGATTTCACTTCCTCCAGTCATACGATT
>JABGTJ010000055.1 GCA_018691345.1 Methanobacteriota archaeon | reverse complement strand
TTTTGGGTGGCTTCATTTGGGGCGGCCTCTTTCGGATTGTCATCGTTCACCATGCGACCTTCCTCATCAACTCCGCAGCGCACACATGGGGCACACAACCGTACTCCACTGCGAATACCTCCCGTGATTCACCCTTGCTTTCGCTGTTCACCTACGGCGAGGGCTATCACAATTTCCACCACACCTTCCAAGCTGACTATCGCAACGGACACAAGTGGTACCACTGGGATCCAAGTAAGTGGTGGATTCGCGGATTTTCGTTGATTAAGATGACGAGTGATTTGCACAAAATCCCAGATAAAACCATCGAAAGTCGTAAGATGAAAACCGCCTTTGAAACAAACAACAAACTCAGTAACGGTGAACTCAAAGAGAACATCCAAAAATTGGTTGACCGATTGCGTAAGGGGTACACAGACCTCGACACCCACCGCAAGGCATTGAAAGCAGCCAAGAAGAACAAGGATGGCGTTTCAAGCCAAAAACTGAAGAGTATGTGCATTGACCTCAAGAAGGAGATCAAAGCGGCAAAGCAAGCCATCGCTCAAATCCGTTTTGAATTTCAACAGTGGATGGATGGATTGCCTGCCATGGCATGATGCCGAAATATTCAACCATTCGTGAATAGGTATCGGCAACGATGCTGTGACTGAGGATATTCATGGTAACCATTTTTACCCAACCAGTACTCCATTAACCCATGCGACTGGGCGTTTTGTTGGTTACAATACTGTTACTGGGGGTAGTAGTGCCAACCACTTCCATGCTCGGTAGTGAACCTCTTCAGGACCTCCAACCTCCTCTTTCCAACGACATACGTCAATCTGAAGCACGTTCACCAACCTACGCCGTCAGTCCGGCAAACGGTTTGACGACAGGAGGCGAAGAAATTACAATCACAGGAAGTGGCTTTTCTGATCTTGCCTTTACCAACATCACAGACGATGGCGTCAACCATCAATGGCAGGTGTCGACAATGGACTATTCATCTGAAGCGGGTCGATACAATTCCATCGTCATGGATTCAAGTGGCCACCTCCACGCCGTTCATATCAACGGTGGCAATTACAATATTCGGTACAGCATCCATGACGGTACGTCTTGGAGTTCAGCCGATATCAACGATTGTGAAGGCACCTACTGCTGGGATGTTCACATGGTGATTGATGACAACGACGAGCTCCACGTTGCGTATACAACAGACAGCACTTGGTCTGAAACGCTTGTTTACATGCACTACGACGGAGTAATTTGGACTGATGAAGTCGTCTCTCCGAATGCTAATTTTGGTGCGATTGGCATTGCTGTTGATTCAAACAACAATCCACATATTTCATACGCTGCTGAAGGTGAATTCTGCGGTGATGGTCTTCGGATTGCCTCGTACAATGGCTCCAGCTGGGCGTACGATGGCATTGACGTGGGAGATAACCGTGGATGTGATTCTGCCATGGTTATCGACGAGAACGACAACATCTACATTGCCTATCAACACCGCGACGATTCGAAACTGAAAATCGCAACGGATAAAAGCGGCCAATGGGATATTTATGACGTTGATGCAGGTGCCTCAATATACGATTTACATCCGGGTTACATGACATCGATGGTCATGGATCAGCAAGGGCAATTCCATATCGCTCACTTCGATGAGAAAGAGGATGATTTGCGATACTCAACAGGTGCACCAAACAGCGAATGGACCTCCACCATCGTCGATTCATCGGGTCATACTGGACGTGACCCATCCATCGCTTTGGACCTCGCTGGAAACGTCCACATCGCTTACAATTCTTGGTCTGGCTGGGATTTGAAGTACGCCATCTACAACACAGCCACTTCTACCTGGGACCCAAGTACAATTTCAACAACAGGCGATGTGGGTAAAGGGAGTTCAATTTTCATTGATGATAGCGGAGTTATGCACGTAGCCTTTAGTGATGAGAGTGCTGATGTCCTAAAGTACGCTACCAAATCAACTGGGTTGCTTCAAACGAAGGAAATAACTGTGCAATTCGGAGTGTATGGGTACGTGACTGGTACCGTGGTTAACGACACGACCATTACAGTGACAACACCAACGGCAGGGCAAACCGCCGATACGGTCGATATCACCCTTTGGGACAAGGACGGTACGGGCCATTCAACCGGTGTTCCATTCAACTTCATTTCACCGGATGACCTTGACAGCGACGGGGTCCTCAATGCGAACGATGATTGTCCAAACGTTGCCGGCAATTCGACAACAGACCAAACCGGTTGTCCTGACGCTGATGGAGATGGTACCAGCGATTCCACCGATGCATTCCCTTCGGATGCCTCAGAATGGGGCGATTCAGACGGTGATGGAACTGGCGATAACGCCGATGCGTTCCCAAACGATGCAAATGAAACCCTCGATACCGATGGCGATGGTGTAGGTGATAACGGGGATGCGTTCCCGAACGACGCAACCGAAACTCTCGATACAGACGACGATGGTGTTGGCGATAATGCCGATGTCTTCCCTCAAGACGCCAGTGAATCGCTCGATACAGACGGCGATGGTGTAGGGGATAATGCCGATGCATTCCCGAACGATGCAAATGAAACGATGGATACAGATGGAGATGGACTCGGCGATAACAGCGACCCGAATCCTACACAACACAGCGGTGACGACAGCGATGGTGATTCAATAGCCAATGCCGATGATGCCTTCCCGAACGATGCAACGCAATGGCTCGATGCTGATGGCGATGGATACGGTGACAACCTTACGGGCAACAACCCCGATGCTTTCGTGAACATCCCCACGCAATGGTCGGATGCAGATGGCGACGGCTACGGTGATAATTGGGGCAATTCAACTTGGAACTCGACTCGCTTTTTCATCTGGCCGGGCCAGTTTATTGATGGGGCTCTCATGGCAGACCACTGCCCTACTGAGTCTGGAAATTCAACTGCTGATGGCTATTATGGATGTGTTGACATTGATGGAGACGGGATTGCAGATCTTTACGATGACAATGTTGAAGATTTAACAAATGCTTCATCCAATGTGACGGTAACAAACGATTCAGACGCTGATGGGGTTGATGATGTTTCAGACCTTTGTCCTGACACGGTCGAAAATGGATACGTCGATATCGATGGATGCCTCTTTGACCAAGATGGCGATGGTGTTGATGACCTCATGGATACCTGCCCAGGTACAACTTCTGGAGTTTCTGTTAACGCCAACGGTTGTGTTGTGGAAAACGACGAAGGCTCGAGTTTCTTTGATTCGCTTAGTTCTGGAAATCAAGGAGCAGTGATTCAGACGGTTGGCTTCGGAGCAGTCATACTAGCATTGTTCGGGTTCTTACAAACCAACATTGTGGCAGCACTTCTCCCGGATTCCGTTCGATGGCTTCGAGTGCTGCGCAAGGATTCCAAACTCAACAAGGAAGAAGTTCGAGAGTTGGAATACCTCAAATCACTGGTTCAAACCTATTATCAGGATTTAGGCGTTTTGCATGATGAGTTGTATCAACTGAAATCGGAACTCACAGCACGTTATACCAACAGTGAAATCAAGAAAATCACCCTTGAGAAAATGAACACTCTCATCGTGGATTTACTCAGCATGCACGCTCATGAATTGAATCACATTGCACACAACGACGCTTACTTCGGTTTGGGTGGCTCACTCAACACCAAAGAACGCTCAGAATACCTCTCTCAAGATGCATTGATGCGCTTCGATGAGAGCGATGAATCGCACATGGCCACTGACGCACTCTCTGAGGTCCAAAACTCCCAGCCTTCGAACCAGATGAGCGGTCAAATCAATGAAGCTGACGGACAGGAATATCTCGAGTATCCAAGTGGCAGCGAAGTGTGGTTTTACCGCAGCCATTCTGCAGGCGACTGGATCAAGTGGACGCAGTAACCTTTGATTCGTTCATTCGACCACTCCTTTGAGAGGCCCTTGACGATGGGACTATTTTCGAAGGTTTTTGAGCACTCGCAGGGTCGCACTTTCACCGATTGAAAGCCCGGATATTCTACGCATACTTGCGACTTCGTTCCAGGCATCAAGAAGTCGTTCTTCCATCCAGGCATTGAGGAACCATGGATGAATGTACGATGAGCGGCACACTGGGCGAGTGTTACCGAGGTCTGCTGCGACCGTGTCAATAACGGCTAACATCGCTTTGTTTCTTTCGAATTGAGTGGTTGGTACAACCCAATCGCCTTTTGTCCAGAGTTTGTTAATCGATTCAACTGCAGCGAATTTCCCGAGCCAATTTTTCATGTCTTTTGCCTTTTGAGGTTGGGAGAGAAAGGCCAAACGCTCAGCACAACGGTAGGTTGCCGCCCACGTTCGGAAGTTCTTGGCTGTGAAACCTTCTCCACTGCTTGCACGGATGTACTGATTGATGTGCTCAGCCTTCAAGTCAACTTCATTCCCTGCATCTGAGATGTACATGAACAAGTCAGCATTCTTCACGCCTAAACGGTTGGTTCGCAGGATAAGGTCGACAAGATGGTCGTCCTCAATGGTAATCTCCCAGTTCTTGTCGGATTTTCCAGTGAAGGTAAACACCGCATCATGCCGTCCTTCAGCATCTTCACCTTTGATATGCTTCACATGCATCGACTTGAGTGTAGTCAAGCCATAGGAATTGTTTGCTTTTGCATACTCATCACTCCCAACACGAATGTTGTACAGATCGATAAGGCGAACGACGAGGGCAGACACAGTGTGCAGTTCCATTGAACTCTCCTCAAGGTCTCGTTCAATCTGCTTACGAAGTCGAGGCAACTGTGACGCAAAGTAAACCACATCGTCGTACTTCATCTCCGTGGTGATATCAGTCCACTCAGGATGATAGCGGTATTGCAGACGCCCTTTGGAGTCGAAGCCAGTCGCTTGGATATGCCCCCTTGCATTTGGACAGATCCAAACTTCGCTCCAAGCAGGAGGTAGGCCGAGTGAATTCCACCGAAGAATAAGGTCCGAATCCTCAACTTGCACGCCGTCAGGAGTTCGATATTCCCACTCAAATACGCCCTCTTTCAAAGAAATGTTTTCACGAGATATACCGCTGAGCGATGGGTCGCTGCGCACCAAAGTCGCTCTCCTCAATGCTTCTGCTGAATCGATGGGCACAAACCACCGGCTGTGGCACATGAG
>JABGTJ010000017.1 GCA_018691345.1 Methanobacteriota archaeon | reverse complement strand
TCTTTCCTCAAGACTGGTGACGCATGCCTCATCCGTTTCCAACCTAACAAGCCAATGGCTATTGAGCAAATGGACACGTTCCCTGAACTCTCTCGCTTCGCTATCCGTGACATGGGTAAGACCGTCGCAGCAGGCGTTTGTTTGAAGATTGACAAGAAGTGATTCATCACTTGAAGAAATCGGAAGGAATCGGAAGGAATCATTATGGCAGCAGTCACGATTATCAAGCTCACCGGCCAAAACCATCGAGATATCGATAACGTTGCTAGCCAGATTAAGACCATCTGCGACACCGGCGGAATCTCTCTACGAGGTCCTATCCCGTTGCCGACTCGTCACCTTGTTGTCCCAGTACGCAAAGCACCTGATGGTGAAGGCGTTGAGACATACGATCACTGGGAACTCCGTGTTCACAAGCGACTTCTTGAGATGGACATCACATCTGGTAAGGGCGAATCTGCTCTGCGCCAAGTGACACGTATTCCAATCCCTGATACCGTGAGCATCGAACTTTCGATGCGCTCAGTCAACTGATTCGTTCAACGAATATTATCTGCCTTTACTCGTGAATGCCGTAAGGCTGTTTCACGAGCCTTTCAGGTCCTTGACACACGTATAGGTCGTCATCAGAGTGAAGCGGCTTCTGCAACACCGGATTCGATGAGCCACTCAGCAGTGTCGGCATCTACAAATTGTACATCGCCTTCTTCGAGCATGAGTTCCTCACCGTTCTTCGTTGCAATCGGTTCAGGGCTTGAGATTAAAACTCTGATGCGATGTAATTCCGTTTGTTCAGATTGCTGTTCTTCTACGATAATCGGTTCACTTACCGGCTCAGCATCCATATCAAACATTTCGATTGCAGGTGATGCTTTCTTTGAGGGGGCGAGCTCTAATGCCGCAGCGTGTTTCTTGTGCTCCACTACGGGCGCCACAGCATTTTGCTGAACGGTTTCTTTCACTGCAGGTGCTTCGGCTAAATCTGCGTGAATGTATTCGTCGAGATCAGGCCATTCCTCCTCAACAAACCGTTCTTCGTCATCACCGCTGAATTCCATGGCCTCGACAGGGGGTTCTTTGTCTTCGAATGCTAAATCCGGCGGTGCAGTACCTGTCAAACTTGCATCAATGTATGAATCGAGTTGCATTGTTCCTGGCGCATGCCGTGCCTGTTCTGGGCGTATTTCCCCAACAATTCCGTTCTGCATGGAGTTCCAATCGACCTCCATTTTGAACCGGTCAATTTGCACCTGCATCATGTGATAAATCGCTTTCTCGGCCGGGTCGTGTCGCTGCCAATCCAACGCTGGCAAATCTTGCCCGGTTTGGGTTGAGGTCCGCAACGATTGAGAAGAGACGTGCTGCATCATGGCGACCAGCCTCTTTCGAGCCAGTTCTGAAGCAATCAATCGGATATTGGCTTGTCGCTTTTGCAGATTTTGTAATCTCATTCCCGTCATGCCCTTCATGAGCATGTTCTGAATTTCATTGTCAAGGCTGCCGAGGAGTTGGTGAACCATACCCCAGAAGTCTTGCCGAGGCAACGGGACTGGAACATGACGGTTAATTTGTAGGCGATGCGTCGCAAACAACTGTTCTTCGACCTCGCGCGATTGAGCGCTATCAAGGTCGCCGAGGTTCGACATCGTTCACTCCTATGGCCGACATACTTTGAACCCTTCATTCCCGATTTATCAAACATCAAGCGCGCTCCTTCATATTCAATGGCTCACCTCGCAGAGCGAGGTGTTAGTTCAGTGTCCCAAATGAGTGGTTCTCTTTTGTCGCGGCGTAGGTCGGCAGGCACCGCTTTGTTGCTCATGTTACTCATGCTGGGCAGCACTTTCTCTGCAGCGAACGACTCCGAATTTGCGGCCTCTTTACTTCCTGAGCCTGATTTTGATTCGACTGGCGAGTTGTATTTCCATCCGGCACCAAACCAATCGAGCGTAAATTCTAGTTTTTCTTCCTTGATTCAAGTCCCTTCGAATCACACCTTCTTAGACGGTTCTCTTGAAGTAGAGCCGTTGTGGAACCGATCTGCTACGAACGGAACTCATTACGGTGTGGGTGCTTTTAACCAATGGAATGGAACCCATTTGATGACCAATGGAATCGGGCATGGTGGAAAATTAACTCTGGCAACGAACTCTTCTCTTGGCACGATAACGGATTTTGAATCTACAGTTGTTGCCGCTCCACGATGGCTTGGCACCGGTGCCAATCATGAAGCATGGTCTATTCAGCGACCGAGTATTGTTTCGTTCACGTCCAATTCGGGTATGGCCGTACCCATCAACGGTTCGAATTCTCTTGGTTTTCTTGCCACGCAAGCACAAGGGGATATTGGCCCAGACATGAACGGATGCCTCGTCTCTCCAACGGTCGACACACCGTTTCTCATCAGCAACTATTCGCTCCAGTTTGAACATTGGACCGCTCTCTACACGGATGATGCAGCATGGGTCGAAATGCGGGACAAGAATGGAAGTTGGGCCCTTCTTTCACCTCTTGAAGGCTACACCTCGACATCATCGATGAATGCTACACCTGCCACCGTATGGAACGGCGAAGATTCAAGTTGGAGTTCCGCATCATTTCAACTCGATTCACTGGTTGCGGAGTTCCAATCGTCGGTTCAATTCCGATTGTGTTTTCAAACGAGTTCGACCGTTGGAATTCGTGGTGGATGGTTCGTCGATAATTTCGAAGTACGAAATCAAGGTGATGAACCGGGTGCATGGTTTCATGGGAACTTGTCTGCAGACTACGCTCCGAACGCCGATGGCGATTTTGTACTGCCTGTTGATCTCTCAAATGTGACAGGTCAAAACGTCGAACTTGAAATTTGGTCCAATTGGGACCTTCAGGGTGCGGCTTTTGATACTTTGACCCTTGATATTTCGTACGACAATGGCACTTCATACTATTCGCTTTCGACTTATCCTGGCGTTCCTTCATCAGGTGCCATCTGCAATGGCCAGTGGTTTAACGGCGGTGACTCCTCAAATCGATGGTGCCCATTCCGATTTGTCATGCCGTGGAGCACCACAGCTCCTCTCAATGCAAGCAGTATCTATCTTCGATTCAATGTTCAAACGAACAACCAAATCAACTACGGTGGAGCAACATCATCAGGATGGGAAGGTATCGCTCTAGACGACTTGGGAGTATGGGTGAATCGAGGAACTGCAACTCAAAGCTATACACGTCTTAAGAATTTCACATCACAACCATCTGGTGTTAACGGCTCAACAGACGGCTGGCTTGAATCTCGAGCGGCTCCCAACGAGTGGCAGTGGCTCACCTTTTTTGAACACAATTCAGTAAATGCCGCAGTTTTTGACTTTGAATCCGGAAATGAGTTGCCAGCTGGTTGGTCACTTTGGTCCCAGACCAACCGGCGCTGGGATGTTGGAACCACCAGCAATTCCTCTGGTTTTGGACCGGGTGTTTGGCATTCTGGTTTGAACGGTGCTGGAATCTATCTCGATGATGAATATCGCAGCGATATGTGGACTGAGCTCTATACTCCTGAATATTTCATTCCTGAAAATTCAACCTCACGATTGACCTTTAGAAGTTGGGTTTGTACTGAGGCGAATTGGGACGGTGGCGCTGTCTCAATCTCAACGGATGGGGGCGAGAGTTGGTGGTTTATTCCTCCGACCTACAATGGATTTCACGATCAAATCTCCACGACGAACATTAACTCTCCCTTGTATAATGAGGCTATTTTCGATGGTTCCCGAGTGGTTGGAGGTTGCCATAACGTCCAAAGAGGATTTGATTTGAAAGAATACGACCTGTCTAACCTTACCGGATCTTCAGTCCGTGCGAAGTTCACCTTTTTCTCAGACCAATTGGTCGAACTCGATGGCTGGTATATTGACGATGCTGGTATTGAAATCGACGTCTATGAACCGACTGGCTCATGGACTTCTGAGGTACTTACGCCCGACCCCTTGTTTGGATGGGGTCAACTGGATGGATTTGTAGTCGAGCCTTCAAACACCAGTGTTCGATTCGACGTTCTCGATGCAAACGGAACGCTCATTGAGGGCTATCAAAACAGAACTTTACCCATTGATTTGCCGATTGATACAACTCAACATCCAGAACTCTTCATCCGCGTTCACATGTCGAGTCTTGACCGTTTAATCACACCGAGTATCGAGCGTCTTTCCGTCGGTACACTCACCTTTTTTGACGCTTATCATCTGTCCTACCTCGGAGACTTCACCGGTTCAAACCTTGACCAACTTGAGGTCAGTGGAGATTATAATTTGAGGACTTCAACTGCCGCCAGTTACGTGTCTTTAATGTGGGAAAGCAAGGCTTTTTGCCCTTTCCAGATTGCCAAACATCAACTCATAGCAGGTAACCTAAGCGTTTCGCACAGCGATTATTCCGTTGTTGCATCCAATTGGGAAATCGCCCCTTATCCTGTCCTGTCCCAGACCATTGAGCGTCAAGGAAGGCCAAAAATGACAACCGATGTCGCCCTTACTTGGTCACCTGGACAATCATCGAAAGGATTCCTCTTCGAACCGTTTTGTTCTGTGGCTCCGGAGGAAACTGAAGTTGAACTGGGTTCTCCACCCACTTCACTGTTCACGTGGCCAGAATCCACGGCAAGTTCTTCACTCGGGCTGAATCGGCACTTCTACAGTTTCCAAAACTCTCAATCCGTAACACTAAATGGCACCCAGAACATATCTTTTTCTCATTCTGGGGGTATGAGTTCTGCTCAAGTATCGGTACTTGTGGCTCGTAATCGAGACTCGACGCCCTCTTCCAGTTTTGACATCACTTATCTGATTGAAGCCACCAGCGACGGCTCTCTTGCCTCTTTACGGCACGGAAACCTCCATACTGTAGATTTTCTTCTAGTTGAATCCGCTCAATTTCATCGCATCCAATTCACATCGGTGTGTTCAACTCAAGTTCAGGTTACAGAACATCTTGACATCTGTACACTTCAATTGCAATTGGAGGGTAATTTCACGGCGGTTCTTTCGCAATTGCAATTCATCCCGCATCAACAAACCTTGACAGCCCAACTAAGCCATCAAACTCTCAATGCTCTCCTGCAACAGGCCTACTCCCAAAGCCCATCGCCACTGGTTAATATGCCCCTGAATGTACAATCCTCACGTGGCTCGATGATGGTGAACTTCAGTTATACCATGCAAACCAAACTTGTTGACAAAGTACTTTCTCCAGCCCATGAGCGTTGGTTGCCAAAGCAAACAGTGCAGTTTGAAACCCATCACTGGAGAGGAGACGCACACAGCATGGAAGTCGACGCACCCGACATTTCTTCGATAACCTTGGCTCTCTCCACACAGCCGACTTACGATGGGCGATTGATTGAGATTGAAGCATACAACCTCGTTACAAATCCTCAGTTCCGACAATTATCCGGTGCAGGATTTGCTTCCTTGAATGCGGCCCTATCTTCGACACAGTGCACGATGAACACGTGCTCTGTGAATTGGTCTCTTACCAGCAATTGGTTGATGGACGATGTAGATGACTTGTACATACTCTCCATGGCAACCGATGTCGACGGTTTCTCGACTGGACCGGTTGTCGAAGTTCGACAAACGGCTTTCAATGAAGTTGAGAATGATCTCGAAGTTATCGATTTCAATGTAGTTGATGACACAAACCGCATACTCAGCGATTGGTCGAACCCTCAGTGGCCTTTCCACTTGAACGCAAGTCAAGGAATGGAAGCAACCGGCAAAGTACGTTTCGAAGGAATTACGGGTGCTTTTATTGAAGAAGGTGATGCTGAAATCCGAATAGATGCTACGGCAGTCCCTCCACTGAATCTTAGCGGGGGCCCGAACCAGTGGCCCGGAGAAGCGGTAGAATGGAGCGCTTCGTGGTTTGGAGAAGTTGATTCTAACGGCGCTTTTTCGATCGATATTCAAGCACCTGCCATC
>JABGTJ010000054.1 GCA_018691345.1 Methanobacteriota archaeon | reverse complement strand
GCATGTCGTAGATTTGGTTCGATACTTCTTCAGGGGTTTCAAATTGCACGTGTACAGTCACTGGAATCACTCTGTCCTCATGTTAAGGGCGTTCCTCCGCACAACCTCGCGAATATAAACACAGCGGAAAGAATGACCTGGCCGAATCAGTAACAAAGTGTCCTTATTCGGTTGATTCGGTTTGTTCAGTTCGATGTACTAAGTCGCTATGGAGTCCATTCAAGCCGCTGAAATAATTCATTTACGCCCCGGGCCAGTGCTGGGCCGCCGGATATCACATCGCGAGGGTTTGACAACGAGCCAGTAGCATGTACGCCATCGACGTATCGAATCAAGCGTGCGATTGCTCCACCGGTGAATAATCCATGCGAGCAAGCAGCGTGAACAGCGATGGCGCCTTGGTTTCGCAGTGCTTCAGCCGCCCTGCATATTGTTCCACCTGTAGCAATCATGTCATCGACAATTGCCACGGTCTTTCCATCGACATTCAGATCCTTTGCTTTGTGAACAATTGTATGGGCGTCAATTCGTGTCTTCTCAAGATACGAAAACTCACAGTCGATTTCCTTGGCGACGGTCGAGGCCCGTTCAATTGCACCTTTGTCTGGTGAGAGTATGAAGTCGGGTTGAACCGTCTCCTGTAAGTGAAGGGCAAGTTCCGGCATTGCGGAAGTAAACGCAACAGGAACCGACAAATCCTCCAATACAGAAGGTGCGTGTAAATCGAAGACGATGATTCCATCGCAACGAGAGGCGAGAAGGTGACCGATTGCTCGGGCCGAGATTGCCTCACCTGGTTTGAATCGCTTGTCTTGCCTTGAATAGCCAAAGTAAGGTACTGCAAGGAGTATTCCGGGGCCAACATCCTGCATTTTTTGGGGACCAATTTCCCTAAGGTTATCCATATTTCCTTTCCGGACATCGTTGATCGCTTCGAGCATGAGGAGTGTTTCAACAATACCTGAATCTGGGAATGTATTGGAGACCAATACGACAGGCTCCTTACGAACAGCCTCAATGGTTTCACTCGGTATACGAATGTAGCCTTCAGAATCTGGAAAACGTCGTGTTTCGAGTTGGTGGTGTTCCCATTCAAGCGAGGCTGCTAATTGTTCAGCCAACAAACGAGAATTACTTCCGGATAAGACGACCATACGATTCCCTTGATGTAAGCGAAACGCTGACCCTTCATGTTCTTTGCGAGTGGCAATGCCTCAAAACAAACCCAGTGTAACGAGAGTAAGAGTGCGCGAGGCAGGACTTGAACCTGCGACCTCCCGGTTATCAGCCGGGTGCTCTAACCGACTAAGCTACCCGCGCAACTGTAGTTCGCCCGACTCACCTCCCCGTCATAAGAGTGACGGAGGGTCAAAGCCCCCAATGGCGGCGTTGAAGGATTACTCTTCTTCGCTCATGGCGTTAATTGAAACGAATGACGGAAGTGTAAGCACTTTGTCAAACGTTCGAGAAAGAACGACTTCGTCGAGTCTCTCTCGAGTTCGTGAGAACGCATTAATCGGAATGCGAAGTTGAGGTCCAACTCCGTATTGCTTCTGAATACCAATACGAACTTGTACGATGGCGCCACGGTATGTGCGCTTTACTTTGAACAAGTCGGTAATGACGCCGATTTCATCGCCTTGATTATCGAGCACAGCTCGGTCAAGCATTTCATCTGGTGCGTACAGCTTCTCATCAATTCGGACGGTGTTTCTCCATCGGCGTTGCAATTCTCTCATCGACTTCGAAAGTTTAACAGTTCCATCGTTTCGAATACTGTGGACCAGTTCCTTTGGCAGTGGTACGAGTTCTGCGGGTTTCCGCATGAATTCGTCAGCCACATCCGATTCAACCTGCAATCGCATTGATCGCACGCGTGCTTCGTTCGGGTGGTGGCGTTCACCAACTATTTTTCCTACTTTCTTATCATTCACATAAACATCTCTTTGGAGTAACTCCTGGATGTCATATTTGTCGTTCGGCATTTTTCCCATCTCCTTCGCCAGTTTGTTCCGGCTTACCCCCTGCTTCACTTGAAAGGTCTTATACTCTTTGGCGTTTAAAAACCTAAATCCAATTGCATTTGTCGTATAATTTATCGCCATTTCAATTGAAAAACCGATTATTTTTCAATTTTGACCGATGTCGTATAATTAATTCTTGCAATAGGAGTTCCATCTCGCCGAAGTCGTTTTTGCACGTATTCTATAGATTCTTTTTTTATGGGCGTAAATAGTTAATTTTAACATTCTTTTGTATTGGATATCGAATAATTTAACCGCTTTTCCGAGGTGGAACAGACGCAGTAATTTTTTGAGGTTCAGAAGCTCATGGCGATCAGATGCATTCGAACTCGAGTCTTAACAAAGTAATTTTATCAATTGAATATTCATATTTACAATTGAAAAATCGAATTATATTTGGGTTCTTTGGTTTGAACATCTTGATGTAGAACTCATCCTCAGCAGAACACATGCGCCACATCCCCGTCGTTCATTTGCGAGGTATCGATTCCTCTCTTGGTGACGCGATGATTGAGCGACTGCTTCGTACGCATGTACGCATGGTTGTACCGCAATCATCGGTAGGCAGACTCACAGACCGGTTTTCTGCAGATCTTGAATTTGGAGAGTGTGAACTGTTTGGTTCCGAGCAAATTCCACTGGAGGCAGGTCACCGTCTGTTCCTTATGGGCCTGGGACCATTCAATCTCTCAACCGATGGTGGAAAAGGGTTTGATGTCGATGGTCTTGAAGTTGTTCTCGCCTTGCCAGGTCATCTTGGCATTGAGACAGAGTATGGATGGATCGATTCGCTTGTTGAAGTGTTTGACGTTCTCCCTCGGCGACAGGATTCAGTTTGGCAATCGCCCGATTTCCTACCGTGGATGGAGAGTCTACAATCCTCAGGTTCTGCAGTGACTGGCCAATCAACCCAATACTGGTGGGTGAGCGATATTGACGTGGCCGATGCTCTTGTGCGAATCCTTCTCAGCAGCGAACCTTTCCCGAGGCAAATGAAAATGTCAGGTCGTCGCTCATGGTCAGAGGAGCAGACCTTGGAGGAACTCTCCTTACTTTACAATCGTACAATTGCAGGTCGTACGGGCCGCTTTAACGTCGAGCACTTGACTGCAGCACCAACTCCAACGATTGAAGTTCAATCTTTGATGGTCAGCCCTCAACTTCCTCTTGGCGTCGAAGAGAACGCCCGACAACGGCCTGACCTTTCTCCATTGCACGACCTTTTGTACCGTATTGATGGAGACGGTTGGCGTCCACTTGTTCCTATTCGAACGGCTCTCATGCACGCTCTTGCAGACTATATTGATTGAGCTCAAAGGGTTTGAGCGCCACCTTCAGGCAGCATGCTCAATTGCGTAACATTGCCGAAAAGGGTTGGTCCAGTTTGGAATGTACCCATGATTCCAGTGTCACCGCTTGGATTGTGGGACAGAGAAAGCCATGGTCGGCCAAAAGCATCAATCTGCATGTCGATGAAATCTCCGAAGCCACCACAGCGCTCATATCCGCAGGTAGGGCTAGCGTTGTCAAGAGGGTCTTCAGGGGCATTGAGTTGAACAGTGGTAATCAGTGGTGTTTCGTTGAATGCATCGGTAATCACTGAAATGTATCCATGCCACACGCCGTCACCTTCAGTACCGACATAGCCAAACGCCACTCGTCCAGGATCTCCAGCAATCACGACCGGGAATCCTGTGCCTTCAAGATGGCTTGGCCCAACCATAATGGCATCAGACCATGTGTTCGCATCGTCAACGGAGTATGAAAAATAAGGCATGTTGTCATTGCCCATCCACATGGCATAGACGTTGCTCTCCGTATCTGTATCGACTTGTGCTTCTTCGGCATTCCAAGTATCTGCGGTTCCGGATTCTTCGGTAGGCAGGACATGTTCAGTCCATGTAATGGCACCATCGACCGTCTTGTACATCGAATATCCAGTGCCGTCACATCCAATTTGCCCTCGGTAGAAGTTTCCGTTATCTGCGCCAATGAGGTGTGCAGAGAGGCCGCCGCTTTGGCAGTCCACCGGTGCACCTGGGAGTTCAGGTCCCCATGTGAACCCGCCATCTTGACTCGCCGAGCAAAGTGGTGCTGGGTAATTGCCGTTGATGCAGAATACCCACAATGTTTCATGAAGAATGCCGCCATAAGGAGAGGAAGCAATGGTTTGGTGGTCTTGAACAGAATATCCTGTTGCGACCGACGGGCCAACCCAAGATGCTCCTTCATCATCGGTCCATTCAACGGTCATTCCTCCCAATGCATGCATGTCAAATTTCATTATGCGGTCGGTCCATGGGTCAACGTAAACATACGGGTCGTTTGAATTGACGACTGGCGGAAAGGCACCGTAGATGTCCTGGCAACTGAAATCGGATAAACTTGTCATTTCTATCATGTTGGTGCATTGGACAATTGCGGTTGAACCGCCATTTCCATTTCCATAACTTGTGAAGTAGATGTTATCGGTTGAGGTAATTCCCATGGTTGGTTCAAAGGTTGAATACCCTGTCGCATAGTATGTTCCTTTGCTGTAAAAGGGGATGTTTGTGCCTCCAAGTGCTGAAGTATTGTTCATTGCGTTCACGCCACCTGGGTAATGGTACCATGTGCGGCTGTTCGAACCTTGTTCAAAATCAAAGAATTCACTTGTTTCTTCGACGACTCCTTCAGCCACATCAGAGCCAAAACAGCCCGCAAGCGGCATGAGCGCAACTAAGGCCGTTAGAAGAAGAGCAACAGGTCTTGATCTCACTGTGAACCACCTCGTTGGAATAAGTCAGCACCAATAAGAGGTAAAAGCACACTCGCATCCCCTTCGACGCAAATATTTGGAGCTTCAGGTCGCATTTTACCCCACGAAATCGCTTCTCGTAGACGTGCTCCGGATAAGCTTCCATCGTGTTCAGGAGCAGTTGTGATGTAGACTGCAGCATCGAGACCGCCTCGATACTGGTTCCACCAAATCACGTGATGTTTCGAGATGCCACCACCGACCATTAGCGCATTTGAGACTTCTACATCCCATGTCAAATCGCTCATAACTTGCTCATCAGCAAGTGTATCGATGTGGAAATCACGGTGCTTTTGTCGAAGCATGAAAAGTTGCGCTCCTATCGAGCCATCGGTAATTCCAGGAATGACGACAGGGATTTGATGTTTGTAGGCCCAGTAAATCAAGGAATCTGGAGTTCCAATACGCTTGCCAAGTTCCCAAACCAAGTGAATTGAGCCAAAGCCAAGCCAAGCATCTGCACCTGTTTTTCCAGTTTCCTTGAGTCGGTCTTGGTACATCTCTTCCAGAACAGGAGTCAGGACGTCTTCGATTATCTCGCCGTATGAGGAATTTGGTACAATCACATTGCCAAGTCGCATGAGGGAATGTTCGCCAAGTTCAATATCATCCAACTCAAAAGCACCATGGTAGTAGTGCTTGTGTGATCGAGCAATATCATGGTCAAGCATACCGCATGTCGTTGAAACGACGTTAAAAATCCGTTGTTTGAGCGATTCAACGAAGAAGCCACGGGTTCCAGTTGCACACAAGCAGGCAGGGAAAGATAGCCAATTGCACACTTTGGAATTATCGCCTCCAACTGCGTCGACCTGCTCTTTCATGTCCAAGAGGATGTCGCGAGCAGTCGCCAACTTAGTCGCCGTAAAACCGCCAGCACTTGCCATTTGGTCGAGCAAAGATCGGGGTGTTGAGATGTCCGAAAATGCGTAGTCGACTACGGGGACATCAAAATCATCTGGTTGAATCGCCATGTGTTGTCCATCCCTCCTCTCTTGAAGAACTTGCCCTTACGGCCTTCCACACCCGTAGGGTGTGTGTTCACAAGCGTTGTTCCAACTCAAATATCCGGTCACGAAGGCGGGCAGCCTCTTCGAAATCGAGGTTTTTAGCAGCTTCTTTCATGGTCGAGCGTAATTCGCCCAGTAAATCCTGAATTTGCGATGGTTCAAGTCCCGAGAGTACATCATCCGGTTCATCATATGTCAATTGGATATTTGATTTTTCAATTGAATTATTTGAATGTTCTCCAGATGAACCGTCTTGCCCATCACCTGAAGCCCACGCTCCCGCTCCGAGGTTGAGTTTTTGAGCCCAATCCCCTTCCTTTCTTCCACCTTTTTTGGCGATAAGGCGGCGAGTACCGTCTTTAGATGTTGAAGTTCCAGCGATGAGGTCATCAATATCAGAGTTCATTTTCGGTAGAGCCTTTTCGATTGTTTTAGGAACGACACCGTTAGCTTCATTCGACGCCTGTTGGCGCTCTCTTCTTTCCAATGTTTGTTGGATGGATGCACGCATTGCAGGAGACATACTGTCAGCGTAGAGCAACACATGCCCGTTGACGTTACGAGCAGCACGGCCGATGGTTTGTAGCAAACTTCGTTCATTCCGCAAGAATCCTTGTCGGTCGGCATCAAAAATAGCAACTAAACTGACTTCAGGTATGTCGAGCCCCTCTCGCAGGAGATTGATTCCAACAATTACATCGATATGGCCAATGCGCAATGCATTGATGATTTCAGTTCGCTCTATTGTATCGATTTCTGAATGGAGATAATGAGCCTTGACGCCCATTTGGTTGAGGTATTGTGAGACTTCTTCTGCGAACTTAATGGTCAGTACGGTCACCAGCGTACGCTCTCCTCGGTTAATTCGAATGTTAATTTCAGACAATAAATCTGCAACTTGTCCGCTTGTGGGCCGTACTTCTATTTCTGGGTCGAGGAGTCCTGTTGGCCGGATTTCCATTTTAGCGATACCGTCGATGTGTTGCACCATGTGGTACAGGCTTTCACTGTCAGGATGTTTCTTTTCTCGATCTGCTTGTCCTGCGCCACCGCCAGATTTTGCATGCAGGAGTCCATTTGGCAATGCTTGTCCCGTAATTTCGCACAAATGCCGTAACTCTCTTTCGCCAGGGGTTGCGGAGACATAGACCATTTGTGGGATGAGTTTTTGGAACTCTGGAATCTTCAAAGGCCGGTTATCGGCAGCAGTAGGGAGTCTAAACCCGTGCTCGATGAGGCTTTCTTTTCGTGACCTGTCGCCAAAATACATCCCACCAACCTGCGGTAGTGTGACGTGAGATTCATCCATGATTACGAGGAACTTGTCCGGATTTCCGTGAAATTGCTTCGCACATGCAGCAAAGAAATCAAGAAGGCAATACGGGCGTTGACCTCTTTCTCGACCGTCGAAGTGCAGGGAATAGTTCTCCATTGATTGACAATGCCCAATTTCACGTATCATTTCTAAATCATAACGAGTTCTCTGTTCAATGCGATGTCGTTCAAGTTCATGGCCGAGGCTTGAATAGTGAGCAATACGATCGTCAAGTTCATCCTCAATCGAGCCTAAAGCAGCTTCATATCGTTCGGGACTGGTCATAAAGAATTCCTTTGGGTGAATCCAAGCTTCATCGAGCGTATCGAGGACTTCCCAAGTCACTGGATCGCAGACTTGAATTTTAGTCACGCCATCAAAGTCGAATTGAATACGCAATGGGTCGTCTCTACTTGGCATCCACACATCAAGGACTTCGCCTCGAAGCCTGCACTCCCCTCTCGACAAATCCACCGTCGTACGCTTGTATTGAAGGACGATGAGTTCTCGAAGTAAGTCGCTTGTTTCGATGTGTTGGCCTACGTGGACTCGGACGTGGTATTCAAGGAACGTTTCCGGAGGGTTAAGTCCGTAGATGCACGATACGGAAGAAACAATGACGCAGTCTGGACGGGTAACCAAGGAAGCCACTGCCGCAAACCGTTCTTGTTCAATACGTTCGTTGATTGACAGTTCTTTGTCGATGTACAAGTCACGCTTTGCAAGATAAGCCTCGGGTTGATAATAGT
Source organism: Methanobacteriota archaeon (assembly GCA_018691345.1). GTDB lineage: Archaea > Thermoplasmatota > Poseidoniia > Poseidoniales > Poseidoniaceae > MGIIa-L1. The sequence goes on along the minus strand of JABGTJ010000054.1, from coordinate 4,544 downwards.
CGTAGTGTGAAACAAAATAATCAACAGCATTTTCGGGGAAATAACCAGCCATTTCTTGATACAGTTGCCTCGCAAGTGTCTTGTTGTGGCTGATGATGAGGGTTGGGATGTTGAGGTGCTGGATCACTTGCGCCATAGCGTAGGTTTTTCCACTGCCAGTCACACCGAGAAGAACAGACCGTTCTTGTCCATTTTCCAATTGGGAAATCAATTTTTCAATTGCTTTTGGCTGGTCTCCAGAGGGTTGGAACTTTGAATGGAGGTTTAATCGCTTTTTATCCGGGTGAAGGTGCTCTAAAGCAGCGCCTTCCAGCGCTCGAGAAAGGTCGAATGGGTCTCGTTCTGTAAGATCTCCAAGACCGACGTCGATGTTTGCCTTCTCTTCAAAATCCCCGTCATCGTCCCATTGTTCGACCATGACCTCACCTGTGTTGTTGTTAATTGCCAAGGGGCTTTGAACTCTTACATTAAGGCAGATAGAGTCCACCGTTCACGTGAAGTACGGCTCCAGTGATGTATTTCGAGTCATTGCTAACCAAGAACGAGATTGTTGATGCCATGTCTTCAGGAGTTCCAATTCGCTTGAGAGGCACTTGTTCTTCCCTTTGCTTACGCTTCTCTTTTGAATCGCCTGCAAGGATTGCCGTGTCAACAAATCCCGGGGCTAACACGTTGACTCTTTTTCCTTCTGGACCTACTGCTTGGGCAAGTGATCGGGCCCACGTGGACAAGGCAGCTTTCGAAGCGGAGTAATCTGCGCCGTGCGGTGAGCCTCTTGTACCAAGTTGAGAACCTACAACGACCATGCGAGCATTGGAGGTAAGATGGGGTTGGACGGCTTTCCATACGGCCACTGCTCCCTCGAAATTTGTGGACATGGTTTGGCGTAGAGTTTGAAGTGAGAGTTTGTCGGCGGCGACTCTTTGGTATGAGCCGTGGTTGAGGACTAAGACATCTATGCCTCGGGCCATCCATGGATGGATACCGAGCAACCCCACTTCACCACCATCGGTACAGTCCACCTTTACTGCCAAAGCATCGTTTCCGGCTGAACGAATATCCGCTACGACCATTTCTGCAGGTTTTGATGAGGTGTTGTAGGTAAGCAGCACATCATAGCCGTCTTCAGCGAGTCGTTTAGAGGCTGCAGCACCAATGCCGCGTCCGCCACCGGTGATGAGCGCAACTGGACGGGACATGCTTAGCCCTGCAGGCCAAACATCATCAAACCTCCATTTGCGAATAAACGAAAATTATGACTTAATTTTCTCTAACTCAGCCGAATCAAGAACCAGTCCCTCGCTTAGTTTTGAACGGACGTATTCGACGACAGTACGGCTTTTTTCGATTTTTGAGGCGTCTCGTTTTGCTAGGCTGCGCATAGGCATGAACATTCGATGATTTTTGTTAAAATGCTCTTTATTGACTTCAAGAAAATCCCAGTACATGTCCGAAATCGGACACGATTTTTTATGATGAAGCGAACAATCTCCACAATAGTCTCCCATCTTCTTGATGTAAGGAGTGCCGCAGACGTACGGTTTTGTCGTCATGACTTCACCAACGGCATACGTGCCCATGGCCAAGACATTGGGCTCGACGACCCAATCGTAAGCATCGGTAAACATGGCCCAAAACCAATCGGTGAGTTCGCGTGGATTCACACCGAGTAGAGTTCCAATGTTGGCGAGAACCATGAGCCGCGGAATGTGGTGTGTATATCCAGTTTTTACGACCTGCTCTACCGCCGAATCAAGGCACAGCATACCACTTTTATTCCCCCAGTACGCTTCCGGTAACGGGTATTTTGCTTCAAGAACATTCAGCGTACTGCGCGGTTGGGCCCATTCGCCTTCCCAGCCTGCACCAGGACGAACGAACGCTGCGTCTTCTGGCACTTCAGATTGAAAGCCATCGGTTAGAGTATGAACATGACGAACAAATTCCCTCCATCCAATGATTTGACGAACAAAGCCTTCCTTGGAATTAAGGGGGATGTCCAAAGCTATTGCCTCATTGACGACCGTATTTGCTTGCAACCGGTTGAGATTGAGGAGAGATGAGATGGTCGTATGAAACAGGGTCATGTGTTCGGTCGTCATTGCATCTTCATAGGGTCCAAACCAAAACATGACCGTAGACTTTGCCCAATTCCACAACGCTTCAGCGTGTTCGGCGGTTGATGAAAGCGATTCAATTCGTAGCTCCCCGGGGTGATGACTGAATTCTTGTTCAATCATCTGTACCACTTCCAGCGTAACTGCATTTGATTCAAAGGATGGCAATGACGGTAATTCCACGGCGCCGTCCCACGGTAAACGGTTTTGACTGTCGTACGACCAATCTCCACCAACCGGTTTTTGATGTTCATCAACAAGAATCTTCTTTTTTTTACGGATGTATCGGTAAAACTTGTCCATTCTCCACGGTGGTTTGTCGCCCATAGCGTCGATGAAGTCCGAAGTTGAAGTCATCCAACCTGCGTGTGGAAGCGTTTGGATTATACCGTCGTTCTCTAAGGAAGTAAACGATGTACGAATTCCGTATTCAGCAGGTTCAGTCACCGTAATCGGTCCGAGGTTCTGCGACAGGTGTCTGAGGACATCAGCATACGATTCGGTACTGAACTCATACCGTATGTCAAACCCCCGTTTCTTCATTTCAAGGGCGAAATTACGTTGATTGGAAAGCAACAAGGCTAATTTTTGCTTGTGGTAAGGCAGTTGCCTCGTTTTCCACGTCGTTTCGATAAATAGGAGTCCTGTGTTCTCGGGGTTTGTGTCCTTAGGTAGCAACTGCACATGCAATTGGTCGTACAGCACTAAATGCCAGGATTCAGCTCTTGGAGCGTCGTTGCCGAGCGTATCCAAAAAAACTGACATAACTCATTGATTCTTTGGAATGCTTTTGAACGGTTGTCAAACATCATGAAGAACGCAAGGAAGTATTTCGTAACGGCACCAATAATTTATACCAAATCATCATGTTAAATCTATGACAGTCCGCGAAAAGTGTTTTTCTTTATCGGAAAGTTCTCGGTTTCAAAATGCGATATTGGCCTTGATTGTGCTGAACGCAATAACGATCGGTATTGAGACGTTCAATTGGCCTGAAAAGATAGAATGGGGTTTACAAGCCCTTGATTCAATAATCCTCTGGGTCTTTATTTTGGAGATTCTTATCCGGTTGTATGGCAACGGTAGGAAGTTCTTCGTAGACTCGTGGAATAATTTCGACTTTTTCATCATACTCTTCTCTGTAGCTCCATCTACAGGTCCGCTCAGTGTGCTCCGGGTGTTTAGAGTATTCCGTGCTTTACGCCTGATAACGAGCATGCCTGAAATGCAGCGTATGGTTGAAGCAATGATACGTTCATTACGCGGCATCATGGCGATTAGTTGGCTGCTTGTCATTGTCATGTACGTCTTCTCGGTAATGGGGACAATGTTGTTCCGAGACGGGGGGGAATTTGGCGAGCTTTACTTTGGTAGTCTCGGCTTGTCCTTGTTTTCCTTGTTCCAAATCATGACACTGGAATCATGGTCAAACGGCATTGCAAGAATGATTATTGAAGAGCAGGGTTGGTGGGCAGCCATATTTTTCATCACTTACATCATAAGCACTTCATTCACGTTCCTGAACATGTTTATCGCCGTATTTACCAATACGATGGCGGCCATCGATATTGAAGATGAAGACCACGAAGGGTTCTCAAGGATACTTACTGAACTGAAAGCAGAAATTGGTGAACTGAAGGAACTTATGGTCCATTCTCCCGGCATTGAGGGCGGTGAGGAATAGATCTTCAAATCGGAATATTAACGCCCTCGTGTTTGAGCAGTCGACGTTTTTCTTCAATTCCCCCAGAACCACTGTAGCCTCCCAATCCTCCATCTGAACGAATCACTCTATGGCACGGTATCGTGACAATGTACGGATTTTTCCCACAAGCATTTGCCACCGCTCGAATGGATTGAGGCCGACCGATTTGGGCAGCGAGTTGTTTGTAAGTCCGAACTTCACCTTTTGGTATCTCTTTCAGGGCATTCCAGACAAGGAGTTGAAACGGCGTACCTACGAGTGGAGGGTGCTCATCCATGAAGACCATTTGGATGGACGTAGTATAAAACTGAGGCTTCGTGGTTCAATGCCCTTGTCACGAAGGAAAGAATGGAACCTTGTGAGGAATTAGCCAGTCATTCGGTTTGAACTTCAAGCCCCTGAGCAGATCAACAGCAGTCGTTGCTCATTCTTCTTTGAGGAATTGCGACAGTTGCGGGGGTTGCCACCCTTCTGGCTTGAGTACCTTGCCATCATCTCGACGAATGACCTTTCCATCAACTAATTTAGCCATGTTTGAACGGTGAACTTCATTGAAGGCGTGATCGTATATGTTCTGCATGCCATGATTGATGATGGTTCCAGCGAGAATGTATCCAATATCAGCAAGTGCGTCAAGGACTTCGACCAAATCACCCGCCCGTGCGGCTTCAGCGTATTCTTCGACTTCTTCACGCAGGAGTTTGATTCTCAACTCAATCATT
>JABGTJ010000069.1 GCA_018691345.1 Methanobacteriota archaeon | reverse complement strand
TGATGAGTTCTTCAGCGCTCTTACCATGAACCTCGACCGGTTGCAAGGTGCTGGTGTAAACAGAGATGCGCTGGTCACCATCGTGGTCAACACTGGAAACAGTAACCAAATGGTGTCCAGTTTGTGTTTTGGATTTGTAAAAACGAGTCCCTGCGGCTAGGAAGCGTTGGCGTTGCCCGTCCTGCAATTCAATGCTTTCGTGGATTGCTGCCCTCATTTTCCCCTGGTCTATCATAAACTCTTCAACAACCTCAAACTCTTCAGCGAGGTATATATCAAAATGTAATTTCATCAAAACACCGAGTTTACCCCTCCAGTACCGAGAATCGCGCTTGTGCTTTGTACCGATGAAATTGTTCATCATCTGGTCACCAAGAGGCAGTGGAGATTCCTTAGTACGAGTTGCAGCAACGGTCTTTTTCGCATCCTCAAGTTGTTTCATATCAACAGTAATTGGGCCCATTGGTGTTTGTATGTTGACAATCATGGTGGCAGGGTCAACATCTGAAATGCCCTGTTCTGCCTCTTGTTCGTAATGTTGTTCCATTGTGTATTCCTCTTCGTATTCAAAATCGTCAGCCATAGTTATTCCTCAATTAAACGGAATGCCTTATTGTGTGCTCAATGAGGTGTCTTCCGTCGCACAATGCTAACGATTCTAGAGTATATGAAGGCGCGAAGGAGTCAAACGAGAGGGGTTCGTGGACTGTACTGAGGGGAATGTATGGCTGGTCCGTCGAAAGTTGAATTCCCCGGTCAAAAAAAGCAGCGCGTAAGGATGCGCGGGACCAAGCACGCTAACGAAGCGACTGCAAATAAACTCAAGAGAGAATTGGCAAGCCTTCTCGAAAATCCTCGAGCACACCTGCCAGTAATGACCTGGAAAGGAAAACTCAGTTGGGGAAGGACCGATCCGGTTACGAAGACCATGAGGGAATTGGAAACCATCATTCGCAAGAAAGACAACATCGCTTGGCTTGGCAAGCGGATGATGTCAAAAAGAGGTGACCAAGTCGCCAAAGCATTCGCAGGCTCGCTTCACGCAGCACACGACGAAGACATCACATTGGTTGGCAATTTTACTTCAGGCTCATTCGGTTCAGCGTCGTTCATTCGAAGAGGTGATGGAAAACAGGGCTACCTTGCCGGTTTGCAAAACTATTCCAACCTCACATTACGCATGCTGCCTTGGGAAGACCATGCAAAGAGAGGTATGTATTTCTTCACCTGGAAAGGTGGGTTTGTCTGCACAGGCCCAGAACCAACCCCGCCTGAAGAATGGCTTGACGACGTCCTAGGCCGCTCCAGATTTGCATTCTCAAAAGTTGAAGGTTTGTCGCAACCTATATGGGTCACTGAAGGCATAGATGCTCAGTCGGTTCTTGATTTCAAACCGAGCGGTGAAGGTTATTTGCGATTCACACTCAAACACGGGCCAGTACTTGCAATTGGCTTTGATGTACTCTCAAAAACCACGAAGAAAGAATCCTCTTTCATTCACCACATGGCGCTCTCAATGTTGCCTCCATTCTTACCGTCTATCCTTACCATCGATGCAAATTGGGCTCCAAGTGGGTGGGATGACGACGCGCCTCTCCCAGATGCTGCAAGCGAGGGCATGGACAAAATAATCGATGCTTGGCAAGGGCTAACCATGAACGAAGGAGTGATTTCTTTAGCCATTCAAAGAGCCGTTCTCGACTCAATAAACTCTGGTTTAGTCATCGGTGATTCATGGGTTTCTGGAGACAGCTTAGACGATATTGAAAACGCGCTCCAATCCCATCCTGGTTCGACCGATGAGAGACACTTAGCCGCTCTCATGCTGTTTGCTTCAATGAAGGAAGGATCGACCGATGGCGAAGGTCTTCGAATCACCGCCAAAGGAGATGTTTCCGACAGAAAAGCGGCTGCTCTTGAAGTCATGACCGGTACAAGTTGTGGCAATGTTCTCAGTGCCCTGTGGGAAAAATGGGGCGTGGATGGTTTAGCCGGATTAGGGATTGTCGGTATAGAAGCAGAAGAGATATGGAAAAAGCAACTCAAGAAGCCAAAACCGTTTGGGACGTTCCTCAAGGGACTAGACTCTGCTCGTGAAACCGCACAAAAAGTAGCGCGTTTCCCGACCCGAGACAGCGAAATTCCAGGGGCGACCGGTGCGGTTCACGGCCTTATCCTGCAAGGATTGCTTGAAGGAGCCGGCAAAGCCGAACGTACCGCTACACAACGTCACGATTCGATTGACTCTGCTGCTGCTGCATGGGCGTGGTTACTTGCAGCAAACCGGGCTACTGGACAAGAATGGCACTTTGAAATCAATGCTCGGGACCGAGGTGGTGCTTGGCTAGCCGCTACAAAGCAGCTGTTGGATGCTGGGCAGAACTTATTTGATTGCGGTAACGATGAAGTTGAAAAATCACAAGAAGAATGGATGAGCGCCTTCTCGGCTTTGAAAACCGCCACCGGTGAATCGAATTGATCAGTGCGGCATAGCAACCCAAATAGCAACCCCGACAAGCGAGATTCCCAATGCAATATTGAGGCGCTTGCCGTTCTCCGGAGAAGTGAGTAGTGTGCTCAAAATTGAGCCAAACATGGACCATGTAAGGACGGCAGGATAGCCAGCTCCAGCATTGATTGCTACCAGTAAAGCCTTGCTCATGAATCCGGTACCAAACAATGTCCCCCACGTCGCCATGAGGACAAGAAAGTGGACCCATGCTTTGCCGTTCACAAGTTGAAGCATTGCCCCGGTGTAAAACCCGAGACGTTCGGTTTCCAATGCCTCCCCTGCCGGTTTAACCGGACTGCGAGCGAGTGTTATTCCTAGGTATGCGATGTAAGCGGCGCCGACGTATGTTAGAGCTTCAAAAATGGCAATGTTTGACTCGATTGTTACCGTGGCATATCCCACAGCAATTCCGAGGGTTGACCAGCCGACCAGCATTCCAAGTGTGAGTGGTATCGTAGCTCGGAAGCCGTGCTGTGAGCCGTGTGCGGCACATAACATGTTATTCGGCCCAGGTGTAAAGCACATTGGTACAATAAAAACCAGCAATGCTACAAACGCAGTCTCATCCATTGTCAACCCACCGCGAATCGAATCAAAGCGTTGAAAGTGATGTGTTGATATCGTTCCAAAGGTCTTCAAGGTCCTCGATACCGATGCTCATTCGAACGAAGCCAGGTACGAGTCCTGCGGCATGACGAACTTCCTCTGGAATCATCATGTGACTGGAGTTGAATGGGCATTCAATAAGTGATTCAACACCGCCCAGGCTGGTTGCCTCGTAAATAATTTCAAGACCACGCATGAACTTGAGTGCAGCGGCATCGCCGCCCTTAACGACGAATGCAACCATTCCCGAGCCACGCGGCATAACACGTTGAGCGACCTCATAATCATCATGAGATTCAAGACCCGGATAGTTTACTTTCTCAATCAATGGATGCGTTTCAAGCCGCTTGGATAATTCCATAGCGTTCGCACTCAACAATGGCATTCGAACGTGGAGGGTTCGCATGCCCCGTTCAAGGAGGTAGCAATTGTGTGGGTCGGGACTTCCGCCAAAATGCACTTTCCGAGCGAATATTTGGGAGATGTGTTCTCTTTTTCCAACGACTGCACCGCCGATAATATCGGAGTGGCCACCGAGGTATTTTGTTGTCGAATGAATCACCAAATCCACTCCCATTGAAAGCGGTTGGCACGCCCAAGGCGATGCAAACGTGTTGTCAATAATGCACATGAGATTGCGGCGCTGAGCGATTTCAGCCATTGCGGGAATGTCACATACCTTGAGAACGGGGTTTGTGAGCGTTTCAATATAGAGAATCTTGGTGTTTGGTTGAATGGCCGCCTCGTACGATGCTGGGTCTCGCATGTCCGCCATCGTAACTTCGATGCCGAACCGTGGAAGTTCTTCAGTTAAGAGGCCGTATGTACCGCCGTAAACATCTGTAGAGGCAACGATGTGATCGCCTGCGGAAAGAAACGTCAGGAGCGTAGTTGAGATTGCTGCCATTCCTGAAGCAAAGACTTCAGCATCTTCGCCACCTTCCAATGCCGTTAACTTCTGTGCAACCGCATCAGAATTGACGGTGGAAAGACGGCCGTACAGAAGCGTGTGTTGTGCGCCTGCTGCCCATCCAGCATAGCGTTCATCGGTTAGTTTGTAGGTTGAAGATTGGAAAATAGGCGTGTTTACAGCGTCTCCAATATGGTTGGTTCCACTGTGAACCGCTTTACTTCCAAATCCGGTGAGATTATCTTTCTTGTCGGCCGCCATGGTATCCCTCAATGCGTCCGAAACGCCGCCAACCATTTACTCTTCCTTCTTGGCGCTTGTAAAAATTTCAACAACGATGTTACCCATGAACAAGGCCCCCCCGCCGATGAGGATCCATCCCGTCCATTGGTCTAGCCCCAAACTTAGGCCGTAAATGGTGGCCCAAACCGGCTCAAGCGCGTAAATAATGGCTGCTTGAATTGGGTTCAAATATCGCTGATAGAGATTGAGTAAAAGGAGGCAAAAGAATGAGCCCCCGATTCCCAAACAAAGAACTTGTAAGAAGACCCCGTCTTGGAAGATTAAACCCCACTGCTCTAAAGTCCGACCCCCACCAAAAGCAAACAGCAAGAGGATTGAGCCTAAGGCAATGACGAGGAACGATGTAAGTGTAACTCCAATTGGATCTATTTCCTGAGTAATTTTTTGAGTATAGATGATGTGAAGAGCGAAAAACACTGCGCATATTACGGTTAGAATTTCACCAATACCCCATGTAAGATGAGGTGGGCCTTGAATGAATCCTGCTCCAAAGGTGGTTAAAAGAACTCCAAAGAGAAGGGCTTTCGTCGGCTTTGATTTAGCGAACACTATGGTGATTAAAGCGGTAAAAACAACATATAGAGATGTCAAGAAAGCAGATACTGACGGAGTTATGTCATCAAGACCAATCATCTGCGTTACAAAACCAACAAGCATGATGATGCCAAGTATGAATCCACCTCTCCACTGTTCAGATTGGCGTAATGCCGCTCTCGCTTTTGAAAAAGCAAAAAACATTACTGCTGCGGCAACCAGAAAACGTGCAGCAACCAGAAGAGCAATGATTTGGAATCGGCCTTGAGATTCTATTTCTGGCTCGAGTGTGTTGAGAGCTTGTTTCATCCAGATGAAGGTGGCACCCCACACCGATGTAACGACGAGGAGTGCCAACAATGCCTTTCTTCGCTCAGAAGGAGGTAAAGCCATCGCGTCGAACGACGGCGATGCGGTCGTAACTTGCTCCCCCATGTCTCTTGGCAGTAGTGTCGCCGAATGAGTATGACGGTAGAGATGGATGATTTACAACCACTTGAACACTAAGACTCAAGGGGTGAATGCGTTGTGTGAACACCATGACGGCGAATGGAGCACTGGATGTGCGCTCGTGGGAGCAGCCAATTGAGACTGGGGAAATGCCAGAAAGTGGCGCTGAATTCGATGCCATCGTCGTCGGAGGGGGTCCTGGTGGCTCATCTGCTGCCGGATACCTCGCAAAAGCAGGCGCTAAGGTATTGCTCATCGAAAAAGAGGTTTGGCCTCGCGATAAAATCTGTGGGGATGCAGTTGGCGGAAAATCCCTTTCGCATGTCCAAGAACTTGGTGTCAAAGCTGACTTAGAATCCACACCTCATTTTCGAGTTACTGGAATAATGTTCTCATCCCCAAAAGGGAATTCTGTGCGGGTGCCATTGCCAGAAGAAGATGTTCAGCGACTGGAGGCGGGCTATGCCCTGCCCCGAGCACAATTCGATTCTCTCCTGTTCAACCGATGCCAAAAACTGGTTCGGGACGCTGGGGGCTCAGTTATCCAAGGCGGAGAGGTTCGTACCGTCTTGTTCGATGATGGCAAAGGAGGTGAAGACCCTGGTGAAGGCACTGGAGATGCTCGCCATGCCTCGGGACTTGTGATCAGAATCGGTGGAAGAGGTGGTGAAGAACGCACATTCCACTCTCGTGAACTGGTCGGCGCCGGAGGATACAGGTGCCCTGTGGCTCGCTCTGTTGTCGAATCATCGTACGGTGAAAATATGGTGGATAGAGACCACTACTGTGGCGGATACCGAGAATATTGGAGAAACGTCAAGGGTTGTGAAGAAAGCTCAGGAGATATTGAAATCCACTTTGTTGACACCGTAATTCCTGGTTATTTCTGGCTGTTCCCCGTATCAGAAAACGTAGTCAACGTCGGTATCGGCATGGTGATGGGGTTGATGGATAAGCAAAAGAAGAAACTCAAAGCTCTTCAAGCCGATGTTATTGCCAATCATCCGATGTTCAAAGAACGGTTTGCTGATGCTGAATTGGTACCCGGCTCGGCCAAAGGGTGGCAATTACCGTTCGGGTCTCCACGCAAAAAAGCAGACCGTCAACCTCGACGCTCAAGCATGAACGGGATTCGATTGGTTGGTGACGCTGCTTCATTGGTCGACCCGTTTTCAGGAGAGGGTGTTGGGAACGCACTGGTCACTGGCGAGATGGCAGCCCGGCACATCCAAGAAAAATTGCCGTTTTTAGACTACCAAGATGAAGTCTGGAAGGTCCTCGGTCCTGAATTGAAAAATTCATTCCGAATGCAGAAGTTAAGTCGCCGTTCGTGGCTACTCAACTGGTTTGTCGGCAAGGCTGAGAAGAAGCCTGCACTGCAAGAAATGATGACGGAAATGATTGCCAGTAAAGAGGCGCAGGAAAACCTTCATTCCCCTTGGTTTATGATGAAAACACTCCTTTTCTGAGGCGATTGTATGGATGCTCAACTCAATGATATTGACGCTGTATTCCTTGATTTAGACGGGACTATTTATTTGGGCGGAGATCTCATTGAAGGCGCGCTTGACTTCCTCACCCGTTGCGACGAAAAAGGCGTGAAACGGTACTTTCTTTCCAACAATTCAAGCCGCTCAGTCAAGCAGTACGTAAAGAAATTACAGGCGTTTGGGATACCTGCTGAAGCAGACGATGTCTTGCTCTCAACGCACGACTTGCTTTCGTGGCTTGAATCAAACAGCATCACCAGAACATGGTTAATCGGTACCGAAGGGATGAGGGAAATGCTTGAAGAAAAAGGAATCGAGACCCGAAGTCAAGCACCGCAATACGTTGTACTTGGATACGATACTGAGATTTCCTATGAAAAAATATCTCAAGCAAGCATATTCATGCATACTGGTGTACCGCTGGTAGCAAGTCACCCCGATATGGTATGCCCATCTCCAGATGGAGGATTGCCGGATGTTGGAGCGTACTTAGCAATGCTCAAAGCAACAACTGGTGTTGACCCTGTTCACATTTCAGGAAAGCCTAACGCCGGCATGATTCTTCACAAAATCGAGGCTTTAGGGCTCGACCCTGCACGATGCGCCATGGTTGGCGACCGCTTGTACACCGACCTCGCAATGGCGAGTAGAGCCGGTTGTGTTGGCGTACTGGTCCTCTCAGGTGAAGCGACCATGGACGATGTCAACGAACTTTCAGACGGTGCAGAACAGCAACCAACCGTCATCGTGAAGAGCGTGGACGAATTGCTACGGTGATGGGTTTTATGTCGTTCAAAGTTCGGTGGAATTGGTGGCGTTCACGACGCTTGAAACATCCGCCTGATGACATCCACCGCGCTGGCGATTTAGCTGAAATGCGCTTGTGTAAACTTTCTAGAGCCGCTGGACGGGAAAACGGTTGGAGTATTTACGAATCTGTTCGGATACCCGACCCGGACGGCGGGCGCCGTGAAATTGACATGATTGTCATTGGAGGAAATACAATGCTGGTGGTTGAACAGAAGCACTGGGCTGGCTCATTCATCATAACAAAAGAACATCACTTCGTTCAAAACAGAAACAACGGCACGCAACACAATCACGATGGGGTCGCCGACAGAATCGCACGCAAGGCGCGGATACTCACCGCACTGCATAACAAAAGGTTGGAGCCTCCTGCAACTCCACATCAAAGCGACCCGTTGGAAGTTGATGTCATCGTAGCCATGACGCACCAACGGCTTGATTGGCCTGAAATTCCAGGGGATTTATCTGCAAAAATGGTGGATGAAGCCGGCTTCATCAAGATACTGGAAACAACGGCACCTGGGGAGATAAATCCGGATTTAGTTGAAACTCTAGAGGGTTTCAATACTTGGGATGAGGTCCATTTACACGGCGGATTGATGCTCAAAGGAGATGTTTATGCGTTGGGATTGGGTGATCAATTGCGTTCGTGGTTCGCTACTCGAAGTGAGGGTGTCAAAGCATCAACCGTCCATCACCGGTCTCTCGTCTCCCTGTTTTCCAATAATCCCAGTGAAGTGACGCTCAAAACCGGTGGCAAAAACATCGTAGCCAAAATCCCCTATGGTTTGAAACTCGAAATGCATGTCGTCGGAGAAAAATCGCCGCGCAAAGTAGACTGGGCCAACATCACCCACATCAGCATCTCAAAACCCCCCGCCCCATGGGCGGAGAACGTCTGACATTGTCACGAGGTTTCATGAGGGTTGCTTCATCGCCAATGGACATGGCAGAGGCATGGATTGAGGCGATTGGACTACTCGCAGGCGTCATCGGAATCATTGCTTGGATTCCGCAAATTATCCAGGTCTGGGTTCACAAACGACACGACGGTATCTCATTGGCCACATTTGGGGTAGTATCGTTTGCACTCGGACTATGGCTGCTCTATGGCGTTCTCGTGGATTCGTTTGCAATGATTGCAGCGAACATCATGACCTTGACGGTCATTGGCGCCGTCATTCTCGGCGTCTATCGTGTTCGTAAAAGCGAAACTGAGTCTCAGTTGTAAGAGGCTTTCGTGGTCGAAATAATCACTGCACCAATCTTGTATGGGTCACCGTTCGATGCTGGTCGGCGATCTTCAAGACGTCCAACCCAGCCGTCTTCTGGAACGGTTACAGGGATTCGGATTGATGCCCCGCGGTCTGAAACCCCGAACGAGAATTGGTCAATCGATTGCGTTTCGTGAAGGCCTGTGAGACGTTGGTCGTTGTATTCACCATAGACGTCCATGTGCTTCTTGATGTTCTTGCCAAATTCTTCACAAATCTTGGTGAAGAGTTCTTCGCCCCCTTCATCGCGCATTTTTCCGTCTGAGAAGTTCGCGTGCATACCAGAGCCGTTCCAGTCGCCCTTGACTGGTTTTGGATGGTATTCAATGTAACATCCGTAGCTTTCAGTAAGGCGATCGAGAAGGTATCGTGCAACCCAAAGTTCGTCACCGGCTTTCTTAGCACC
>JABGTJ010000056.1 GCA_018691345.1 Methanobacteriota archaeon | reverse complement strand
ACAATGTTGGCCTTTGCGCACAGCCCAGCATGTATGGATTTTGCGAGTTTACCCATTCCGTCTTTTTCGAACAGTGGGAATACACAGTAATCAACGGGTGCGATGTTTTCGCTCAAGCGTAACGTCGTGTATTGCTCCCCATCTTTGCCTTCTTCATCGTAGGCGTGATCAAGAATGTGCCAAATGATTCGGTCTATCCCAAACGCTGGTTCAACAACATGAGGGATGTACCATTCACCAGAAATCGTTTCTGTTCGTTGAACTCTCTTGACATGCTCGAGTTCCACGGCGACTTGATCGCCAGAATCAAGAGTGAGTTGAATCGGGAAATCTGCGTTTGAAGGTAGGCGTTCTACTGCCGCTTTCACTGCGCCTGCAAGTGCTCTAAATGCAGGGCCTGCCTTGGCGCCATCGGTTGTCCAGCCATCTATTTCGACCACTTTTGGTTCATCAAATTCTCGCCGAGCACGGAGTGTTTTTCCTGTTGCATTTTCGTGCGCTTCAAGGTCATAGCATCCTCGATGCGCAATACCGACGCATTCGATCCAACCGTACGAGCCATGAATTTCAGCATCCCAACAATCCGAGGCATAGTGAGCCATTTCATCGGCTTCGTGTTGTCGGAACCGCAGCCGTTCCGCATCGATTCCAACTTGGGTAAGGAAGTCGAAGGTTTTGGCCATGAAAAATCCGACCGTCTCATGGCGAATGATGCCTTGTTCGACAGCGTCTCTGAACGTCATTTTGAGTTCACCTTGCTCGTCTGCAACCAGCGTTATGACATGGTGATCCCAAACGGAGAAATCATGCTGAGCAGTTTCGTGAGGGTTGATGAAATATTCCAACTCAGCCATGTTAAATTCACGCAAGCGTATCATGCCTTGCCGAGGGGAAATTTCGTTACGGTAGCCCTTTCCAACCTGCACAGCTCCAAAGGGTAAACGTTCTCTGTTGTGTCGGTATAATGCGGGGAACGAAGTGAACATTCCCTGTGCAGTTTCCGGTCTCAAAAAACCGGGACGGCCTGAGCGACCGGCACCAATCGTCGTGTTGAACATGAGGTTCTGCGCAGTGATTTCAGTCCATTCCACAGCATTGCACGATGGGCATGGAGGTTGTGATTGGTCGAGAAGTGCTTGCAAATCACCCTTTGTTAATGAGTCTGGATTGGTGTGAAACGCTTCCAGCAATGTATCCGCTCGACTTGCTTCTTCACAAGCGGAGCACATGGTCATGAAGTCAGAAAACTCTCCGACGTGACCTGATGCTTCAAGAACGGCATACGGAGTGACAGTCGGACACGAAAGTTCAACGATGTTTCCAAGCGAAAGCCAGTGGTTAAGCCATGTTTGGTTCACGCGATTTCGTAGACGGCCACCAACTGGACCAAAGTCATACAATCCCTTGGCACCTCCGTGAATTTCGAAAGCAGGAAGCAATATTCCTCTTCGTTTGAGCATCCCTGACAAGCGTTCCAATCGGGCCGTAGTCTCGTCGGTCATCGTCACACCTTTTCAGCGCTAGAAGAACTGGCCTTTCAACCTCTCCGTTGTGATAGGCTCAATATCCCCAAGCGTAGCGTTAAGAAGAACCGCCGCGAGTGCAAATCATGGGGCAATCAATGGTAGCCATTACCGAGCCGGATTGCACGGGTTGTGACTTGTGCATATCCCATTGTCCATTCGAGGCTTTATTGCCGCTCGCATCAAACCCCAAAAATCGTAAACATTCGAAAAGACCGATTATTGTTGTCGCTGAGCAATGCGTTGGGTGTCTTTCATGCATTGGCTCGTGTCCAACAGGTGCTCTCCATGAAGTTCAAACGCCAATTGATGCTTCGCAGTCGCCTCTTTTGCTGATGCCGAAACCTCCGGAAACCGAACCGGTTAACCGTTGGAAAAAGGGAGGAATCGGTTGGGCATAACCGATTTATTGTGTGCCGTCTAAAGCGTTAATTTGATGTACTCCTTGCACGCGACTCCGACCACGGGGAACGTGAAAAAAAATGGCAGATATTCACTACTTGGATGAACCTCTCGAAACAGAGGGCCTTCTCGAGTTGTTATGTCCCCCTGTCAGAAACTGGTTCAAAGATAAGTTCCCGGACTTCACGGAGCCGCAAAAACTCGCTATTCCTGCCATTATGGACCAAGAGCATTTGCTCCTTTGCTCACCGACTGGTTCCGGTAAAACACTCACTGCTTTTCTCACCATCATCGATCAGTTGGTTCGCCGAGCACTGGATAACAAGTTGGACAAGCGTGTGTATTGTGTTTACATTTCACCGATTAAGGCATTGGCGAACGATATTCAACGAAACTTGATTGGCCCGCTCACCGAGATATCTGAAACGTATTTGCCGAGCCGTGCTCAAGAAATCCGGGTTGGCCTCAGAACGGGAGACACCCCACAATCTGAACGGCAAAAGATGCTCAGAAATCCTCCGCATATTCTCATCACGACACCAGAAAGTCTTGCGATTGCTATAACTTCGCCGAGATTCCAGCCCATTGTCAGCGAAGTAGAATACATGATTGTTGACGAATTACACTCCTTAGTTCCAACGAAGCGTGGCGTTCATCTTGCTCTTACGCTTTCCTATCTTGATACTCTTCTCAATCGCCCTGTCCAACGAATCGGAATCTCCGCGACGATGGAGCCGCTCGAAACGGTAGCTGAATACCTCGTATCGAGCGATGACCGTGAAAGCCGCGGTGATAACACGCGTGTTTGCATTGCCAAAATTTCCGGTTCCCGAGAATTAGATTTGGATATTCTCATCACCGATCCAAAATTCAGTGACCTTTCTGTTCTCAAAATATTTGATAAAAATGTTGAAGCCATCGCTGATTTAATTGCAGCACATACGACAACTTTGGTCTTTGCAAACACGAGAAAAATGACAGAAAACATTGTCCTTAAACTCCGCCCATATCTTGGTGATCTCGTTGCTGGCCACCACGGTTCGATGGATAAGAAAATCCGTCTTGATGTTGAGAAACAACTCAAGCATGGTCACTTGCGAGCCGTAGTCACCTCATCCTCGTTGGAAATGGGTATCGACATAGGTTCAGTTGATTTGGTTCTTCAAATTGGTAGTCCTGGCGATATCGCTACAGCTTTGCAACGAATTGGCCGAGCAGGCCACCATGTAGGGGGTATTCCCCGAGCACGATTCCTGCCGTCAAGTGTTGACGACTTGATTGAACTGGCCGCCCTTCAGGCAGCCATCCAGACCGGTGATATGGACCGACTCGATTTCCCTGAAAATTGTCTCGATGTGGTTGCTCAATTCATGATTGGGTTGGTCATCATTAACGATATAGATATTGATGAAGCCTACGAAGTTATTGTGAATGCATGGTCGTATCGTAATTTTGAGTACGATGATTTCATTGAAGTATTGGACATGCTCGAAGAAGAACGTCGTGTTTGGGTTGATTGGGAAGAAAACCTCTACGGTAAGCGAGGTTATTCTCGAATGATTTACTACACCAACATCGGTACCATCGCTCCAGACAATTCCTACTTGGTGTTCAACGCTGAAGGTTCTATTCTTGGACAACTTTCTGGCTCCTTTGTATCCAATTTACGCGGTGGAGACGTTATTCTGCTCGGTGGTTCAACCTACAGAGTTACCAACATCCAAGGCACTCGTGTCAATGTTGCATCCGTCACAGGCCACCGTCCAACAGTTCCTTCTTGGTCGGGAGAAGCACGTTCTCGTTCACGTGAATTATCCAGTGCACTTCTCAGTCTGATTGGCCACTGTATTGTCGCTTTGCGTCGAGAGCAAGATCCTCGTATCCTTTTGCGTGATGCATACGGTCTTTCGGCCGATGTCGCCAATGCGATTGCTCGTCATCTCGAAGAACATTCGATCGATTCATTCCAAGTCCCTGATCCAAACCGAATCTTAGTAGAACAGGTGATTTCAGGTGGGCATCCAACCTACATGATTACGACGTGCCGAGGCAGAGGTTTCAATACCGCTTTGGGCTATTTCATGGCAGGTCTTGCCGAATCAAACAACATCTCGGTGATTGAATTGTCGTTCGATGAGAACGGATTACTCATTCGAACTTCGGAAGAAGTCGACCCGGGGCAAATGTATCAAGCGTTCAGGAACAACGACCACATTGAAGTCATTGAGCGCTACATTGTCAATACACAAATTTTTGCGAAGCGATTTAGAGAAGTATCAGGCCGCTCAATGATTATTCCAAAACGTATTGGCGCTGAAGAAATCAGTCCACAACAATTCCAGCAACGGGCTGACGCCTTATTGAACAAGCATCGTACCATCGATGACAGTCTTTTGATGAGGGAAGCCAAAAACGAGATCATGTTCGGAGATATCGACATGAAGAGTTTGCAACAGTTCCTCAAACTCTGTGTAACTGGTGATGCCCGTATTGTTCACAACAAGGTAACCGTCCCTTCTCGTTTGGGTATGTCCCTGTTTATGTCGGCCTTTGAGGATCTTATGGCCATGAAGACACGGGCGTTCTTGGTCAAAGATATTGACCCTGCAGTACTTCAACGCTTACTCGGAACCCGCAGTCTGGCAACAGAACTGACCGAAGAACAACTTTCCAAATTTTACTTGGATAAGGCACCCATTCCTGAAAATGCAGACCAACTGTTCATTCTCATGTCGCACGGTGGTGGATTGGACCCTTCGTTCCAAAACCCACTCTATAACGATAAGCTCAAAGACATAGACCTTGATTTAATCCGTGGTTGGGTACAAGAATTATGCCAGGCAGGAAAAATCACCAAGTTGGAAGGAACAGGTGCACCTGAACTCGATGGCAAATGGTTCAGTTCCTTCATGGCTGAGATTCACGGAACGCTTGGCTGCCTCTCAGTGAACGGTGGGAAAGACGTCGATGACTTGCGTGAATTGCACACCCGGGGTCTTTCGTACAAGGTTGCCACAGAATTTGACGGCCGCACTCCGATCAAATGGGATGAAAAGCAGCTTGGTGACCCTCACGAAGCATTACGCGTCAAAATCATTGAAATGCTCGGAAGCGAAGGTCCACAAACCGGAGATATTCTCAGCAATCGATTACCGTTTCCTCGCAACATGGTCGATCGAATCCTGTTGGAACTCGAAACCCGAAACGTTCTTTCTGTTGGATTTTACAAACAAACTGACGATGCTGAATACATCTTGAAAATTGACGAGCATCGTCTCATTGATGGCTCAGAAGATGTCGTTGAATACCGCTGGGTTCAAAACCTCGTCTTGGATAAAACCTTCAAACAATATGAAGACGGTTTTGCAGCGTTTGATTCGCATGTATTGTTCCAAAAGCAGCAAGAACTTCTCTACCGAGTAAACGATTTCCGATTCAAAGATTGGCAGGACATGCAACTTGATTCTGATGTTATTATGGGCCGTTTGCTACACAACCGTATGGGATACACGACCAAGGAAACCATTCCAATGCTTCTAGGTCTCAAACCCGAACCATGGATTGGGCCAATGGAAGAAGAACTCCTCCGTCGAATACCAATCGGTGAAAACGTAACCCGTCAAGAAATATTGGCGGATTTCCCGAAAGGCGATGAACACAGAGCCCTTCAACGCGACATCAAATACGCTTTGTCGAATCTTGAGCGTCAAATGTTAGTCGTGAAACAATTTGAGGATGTTTCCGGTCGCCGTCGCCGACTTTCACTGTTCCATCGAGTGCACGGTGTTTACGATACTATGGATTTTGAAAGTTCACTTGTTGATTTAATTCAACGAATGGGCCCAGTCAAGGGGAGTACGCTTCGTTTCTATGTTTCTCGCTCGTTTGAAGACCTCACAGTTGCGCTCATGAACCTCGAGAAAGATGGACGAATTGCTAAGGTCATGGCATTGGTTCCTGACCCTGAAGTGTTTTATTGCATGCCGGATGAAGTTGAATTGCTTCAACGCCCTCGCAGAGAAGACCGAAAAATGCGTATTCTCACCCAGTCTGACCCATATGTTTCACGGTTCATTTGGGAGGTTCGCAGTGTTCTTGATCGTGGCTGGTATCTTCCAGTCTTCAAAGGCATAGACCCTATTGGGAAAGTGTTGATGTTCAAGGTTAACGACTACTTGGTGATTAAGGATTTACACGTCCCTACCGCTTACTTGGATGAATTCTGTTCAGCCTTTGAACTCCTTCTTGAGAACCACGCAGACCAACTGGTCGATGTGGCTGTGATGTCGAATTTCAACAGCGAGCCTGTTGCGAATTTAGATGAAACAACGCGCTCGGCTTTAGAATCAATTGGCTTCAAAATGGCAGGCGAACGCATGATTCGCGGTGGAGTCGTCGACCCTCAACCGAGAGAAATTGCCGAACGTGCTCTGTTCTATCAGCATCATTTGCATCAGAAAACGCGTCTTGAACACGAAAGTGCTGCAGTTCGAAAAGTGGACGAAATCCGTGATGATTTCGCACTCCGTGGCCGTTGCGAATTGTACCGCGTCGACCTCAAGAGTATGGCCAGTGCTAATCGCTTGCATCAAGGTGTAAATCTACGAGGCCATCAAGTCTGGTCAACCTACGAACATTTCCAAAACCTCCTCGCCATTCGAGGCGAACCACATGAAGAGGAATTGTGGGACATTATCGAGTTCTTCAGTACCAATTCTGACCCAAATTTGTTCAAAGAACGGCATGCTCTCACACAATCTGAATTTAGAAAACTGGTTCAACCACTTATTCGGACCGGACACATTGTTCAGGATTATCGGGGTGGATTTAGAACCGTCAAAATTGAAAAGAACGTCGATCGTGTCGAACTTCGTCGAGAATATTTGCGAAACTTGGTCAAAGAATATCCTGTAATCACACTCAAACAGCTTTTACGTCTTGCCGGAACGCCATTTAAGCCCGAGGAAATCAAGTCTGTTCTAACCTCGTTTGAAGAGGATGAAACCCTCGTTAAAGGTTTCCTCATTGAGGACCTTGACCAAGTTTGCTGGGGCCGTAAGAATCTACTTGAAGAGGCGAGAGAGATTCCTCCAATTCGAGACTTTGTCCTTCCACCAAGCGACCCAATTGCTCCATATTTCGCTGATATTTTGAAAGAGCGCTTCGGATTCGGGTCAGCATATCTGGTGTTCAAGAATGCAGAACCTATCGCGGCTTTCAAAGCAAACACACGCAACAACATCATTGATATCAAAGATTACGAGGGTTCTGAAAAGGCATGGAGAATCGTGAAGGAATTTGCTTGGGAGCATCAAATGCCGCTGCAAACAGACTTGCGTATCGGCGGCAAGCGATTGAAGTGATTTGGTCGTTCAATCATTTTACCAATTGGTTGATAAGGTATCGTCCGTTGCTCAAATCATGAAATCACGCGCACTGCTCGTCCTGACTGTTTTTATGTTCAGTTTGATGACACCATTGCTCGGCTCCAGCAGTGCTCAAGGGCCTGCAGAAATGGAAGTCATCGGTACTGCAGTTAATCCTGCCAACAACCACACATATCATCTTCTGAGCGCCAGTTCTTGGGAAGATGCAGCTGATGCAGCCCGTGGTTTGGACGGGTTTTTGACCACCATTGATAACGCTGAAGAAAATCAGTGGTTGTTCGATACATTTGCCTCTTTCGATAACCAATCAAGGCACCTGTGGACAGGCCTCTCAGACGCAAATCAAGACGGCTCCTACCGTTGGCACGATGGTTCTCCGTTCTATTACAACAACTGGGGTGACAGCCAACCGTCTGAAGGCGGTGACGAAGATTACGTTCACATCGCCAGCACAAACATGGGTAACATCATGCCTGCCACTTGGAACGACTTGGAAAACGACCCTCAATACTTCCCAGTTTACGGCGTCGTAGAAGTTGGCGAGGGTGCGGACTTTTCACTACGATTCGACGGCGATAGCGACCATGTTGAGATTCCCCATGATGACGGTTTGAAAATCTCCAACAGCCTTTACCTCTCTGCCATGGTTTACCCATTTTCAACTGAAGGTATTCATTTCATCAGCATGAAGGGCGATTACGGTTGGGGCATGTATCTCAACGACGGTAACCTTGGGTACGCTTCCGAATACAGTCTCTCCAAGCATCCGACCTCCAATGCAACCGTCTCTGAAAACATGTGGTCGCATGTGGAAATTGAATTCATCGAATCAGTGGGCGGTGAATTCAGAATCAACGGGGAACCGGCCGGACTCATATCAGCTGAAGAATCAATGATACCACTTGGTGACTTTGGCTCGAACGATTGCTTCACCTCCGGCGATGCATGCGATGAACTTTACATCGGTAGTATGGGTGCTGGATGCGATTGTAATTTCTTTGAAGGTATGCTTGATAATATTTCCATCGGCTCTTCGCTTGAGAACTCATCTGATCGGATTTGGGTAAGCAATTGGTCGTTTGGCGAAGGGGAGGGTTCTCTCACTTTGGACCATGAAGGGCGTGAAGGAACCATTTTCGGTGCCGATTGGGTCATGCCAGATGGAACGATAGTTGCACAAGCGATCGAACTTGAAAACGATATGGATTACTACATAGAATCTGCACAAGCAGGTGACCAACTGTTGTTTTACGGTGACGTCGATGAGTTAACCAAAGAAATGTACTTCAACATGTTCTCATGGGGCGATTTCGGAAAAGAACCAATCACGATTGATGTCTATGCTGCTCATGACCGCGTCCCAAGTTCATGGGACCATGATGCCTACTATGCGGCTGAATACAGTTACATGTGGGAAAGTTGGAGTTGGCCTGAAGAGGGCAACTGGTGGTTTGTACTCGTTCCTCGAGGAGATGTTGAAGAGGTCACTATCGCTTTAACTTGGGTTGTTGCCGACCCACCCCCTGCCCTCTCGGAAATGACGGAACTTCTCAACGGGATTCCTGTTACCGGGCAGTCCATTGACAGCAATCGGCAAACGCCGTTTGAAGACCGTATCTTGTATTATTACGTGAACGTCACAGAACCTCTTTCCACTTTGAGCGTCGAAACGTACGGAGGGCAAGGAAACATAAATTTGGGATTGTCTTGGTTGACGGTACCTGACCCGTTCGACCAGTGGTTTGACATCTTTGATTCCGAACCTGAAAACTCCAAAGTTGGCATCAGTATGGATTCAAAAATGTCGTGGAGCAATGGTCCAGGAAATGAAGAAATGGCCACAATCTATGACCTTCAACCTGGGCTGTACTACGTCTCAGCCTACACCTATCAACGCGCCTCAGATTTCACCATCAAGGCGAGTTTTACCTATGCTCCGGATAACATCGAACCTGAAGACGCCATCGTACTGACGCCCGGTGTTGCCTACGGGCCGTTGAGTGGATACGATGGATTGTATCAGTACTTCACCGTTGATGTACCTGCGGATACGGAGCGACTTGAAGTCGATCTCTCAGATGGATACGGCGAAGCAACGCTGTTCATGAGATATCTAGAAGCCCCAGATGCCGGTAATTACGACCACCTTTCGGGTAGCCCTGGTGCCGGCGACAAAATAGGATTCAATGACCCAACACCAGGTCTGTGGTACATTCTGGTATACACAGATGAAATCTTCGCAAACACCATGATTACTGCTTCGTTTGAAGACCGATATGTTTGGAATTACGATGGAACTCCAATACAGTTGTTCAACGGTGAGGAGATTACGGGTATGGATGCGCCTGCAGGTGAGGAACTTTACTTCTTCATCGAACTTGAGATTCCTGCTGAGTACCTTGAAGTTACAACGTTCGGGGGCGAAGGTTCACTTTACCTCGAAGGAGAAGGCAATCAACTCTTCATGGATTGGGACGACGATTGGTTCTTCGAAGAAGGCGAAGGTGACGGCAAAACTGGAGGTCGTCAAGGCGGCATAACAGATATGGAGTTCACGTCCTATCCAGTGTTCGAAACCTCGTACGGTGAAGGAACTGAACAGAACATGTTTGTCTCTATGCCTGCAAACGGACGCTTTGACATCACTTTGATTGCGATTGAAGATGTGGCCGATGTCGGATTGGTGGCAAATTGGCTTGAATCAGATCTTCCTCCAGTCGATCCAAATCCAGTCGACCCTGTGGACCCAGTTGATGCTCAATCATGTGAGGAGTTTGCCTCAGAAGAAATGACGATTATCGATGAAAACGAAGATGGGGTAATCTCGCAAAGCGAATACCAACGTTCTTTTGGTGACCTCGTCGATTTTGATGAAATTGATCTTAACAGTGATGGCGAGCTTGAGTTCCGAGAAGTCGTTCAAGAAATCTGCTCGTGCGACAATGAACTGATGATTGTGTTTTCACAACTTGGAATTTTTGACCGGGTTTCTGTTGAAGTCATGGCGTCTCAGTCGTATGTGAATGAATATAATTTTGAGAAAATCGACGCAGATTCTGACGGTATAATCACCTTTGATGAACTCGACAAGGCAGTATTGACCTGTTTGACGACTTACGATGCATTTGACGGCGATGGTGACGGAGTCTCTGACGAGAATGATGCATTCCCGAACGACCCGGATGAATCAGTTGACACCGACGGTGATGGAGTTGGAGACAATGCGGATATTGCTCCAAGTGTGGCGAACGACGTCATTTACTCTAGCGGAGCGGTCCTGTTTTTGATGCTCATTGGCGTACTCGTCTTTTTCTTGCGCAGCAGTGGCGGTAACAACGGTAGGAATGAATGGGACCAGCCACAACAAATGCCAGAATTTGATGAACGAATGATGGGCATAGAGGAAAAATCAATTCCTGCCATCGAGGCAACGGAATACGCTCCAGTTCCAGAACAACCGAACCTCTTCGAAAGCTATGCAGCACCATCGACGGAACAATCGATTGCGTTCAGTGAGGTGAGCGATTTGTTTTCATCCAACAGTGTGCAGTCCGCACCACCGTCAGAATTGATGGGGATGCTGGACGGTGCTGGAAACGAAGTAATCGAATACCCTGCAGGCAGCGGGGTTCGTTGGACTCGAAGCGACGCAATGCAACCTTGGTCTCAGGATTAAGTTTAGTTTCTCGCCCTCTTCTTGGGCTGAAGCAATCCGAAAGGGCGTAACAGCCGTACAATGTGCTTGTGCAACTCTGGCAGAATGTCAAACATGATGAGCGCCATGAGGAACATCGCTCCCAGTGAAACTACCCGTGCAGCATACGCATGTCCGAACTCAAACACTGACATTCCAAGGTACGACCATTCAGTGTAGGTCATGTGCATCCAAATGAGTCCAGCATTCCGGAACAGATTCAAAATGTGGATGACTGGAATGGTAAGGATAAGTGCCCGACAACGACGTTTCCAATCGATGTCCAGAACAGCAATTGCACCGATGAAAATCACCATCGATTGCAGTGCAGTACATGCTAATACGAAATTGATTCCAATAGCGGTTCCATCGCCCAAAAGCAATTCCGTTTGGAATGGATACTCTCCAACGAATTCACCCATGAACCAGCGGTTTCCTTCCCACGCATCCCACGCAACTTCTCCATTGACGGTGTTCACCGTTGTTTCGCCAAGCACAACATCGCCAGAACCAGAGAACCGCAGGAACATGGCTGCTTGACTGGCTACGAACCAAATCGCCAGTACATTGAGCCACGGCACATGAGCAACCAACAAGTAAGGGCCACCGGCGTAGGCAACAGCACCCCTCGCCCAAAGAAGAGAATTCTTTGTTGGCGAATCATCGACACGTCCCTCCCACATCGCCATACCGATTCCCATTGGCAGTGCAGCGGTACAGAATACGGTGAGGACAGCATCATCGTGTGCGAGGTATTTCGATGCGTCGTTAAAGAAGGTCAGTCCGACCATAATCCAGCCAAATTGAGCTAAACGTATACCATCACTTTTCCTTCGATGCCACGAAACGGCAAGTGAAACCATACCCACTGCGCCAATCAGAGAACCTACCTCTGGACTGAACAGCATGGTGACTTCCAACAGATGATTCCATTTCAACACTGTTATGGTTCGATGCAAAATCACTTCACCTTCGACCGTTTGGGCGTATCATGCGAGGGTTTGTTGTTCAACACACACCAGCCCCATTACCGGTGAATGCTCCATCTCACGGCGGGATTGCTTTCCTTGATCGAGACGGCGTACTGAACATTGGAAGTCCGAATTACATCAATGCGGCAAATGAGTTTGTTGCGTTGCGAAATGCGGCAACATCCGTCGGAGAATTACGAAGGGCAGGATTTCGAGTGTGCGTGGTCACAAACCAATCTGCAATTTTACGTGGATTATGGGACAGTCATCGCCTTCATGAGATTCATAACCATATGCGAGAAGAGTTTCTGGCAATCGATGAAGATGCCCATTTTGACGCAATATTAGCCTGCCCACACCGTCATCGTGACCGATGCAAGTGCCGAAAGCCAATGCCAGGAATGTTGAGATTTGGCGACCGAATGTTACGGCAATCTACCGCTTATCCGGTTGGTGAATCCGAGGGAATGCTCGAACAGGACGATGGTGTTGTTGATTGGTGGGGTGAAAAACCGTTGCCAAACAACCCAGTCGACTGCATGGTTGGCGACCGGAAAAGTGACATGGGTGCCGGTTGGGCTTCAGGATTGCGCCTTTTTCAAGTCCCTGATGACGTAGGTCTTGCTTCTCATCTTACACGCATTCTTGATTTGTCGGACGCTGGTGATTCGTTCAATCCAGTGAGGTGATGATGTGGGTTGGCTTGGTTTAGATGATACGGACAGTTTGGAGCAGGGATGCACAACATACACTTTCCATCTTCTGCTTGAAGGACTACCGGATTCGGTCCAGATATCCACTCCTAAACTCGTGCGTTTGTGGCCTTTTGCCCAACAACGTACGCGAGGTAATGCAGCAGTCGCTGTTGAATTAAAGACGGAAGATGAAGAGCAACTGCTTGCGTATTTGGAGACGTTCTGGAAACAGAATATTGTTCCATTGGCGGGTCGACTTTCCGAGTCAAATCATGACGTCCGTCAGCAATACCCTTCAGACCCGGGTATGGTATGGTTTTCTTCTGACCGCCCCGATGAGACGTTTTACGCTGCTTCAGTGCGACAGGAGGTCCAACTTTCCGATGTCCCTTCAGCCACCCGTGCATGGGGCGGTCAAGGACGAATTGGAGCGACAGCTGCAGTCTCTTGGCGAGAGAGACAACCAACATGGGAGGCAATTGTATGGCGTAGGGTTGAACGCCATGGGCAAAATGAGCGATTGGTATGTGATTCAACCCTTGAGAGAATTGACCAGTTGCCATCGACCTTCCTTTCGCGCGACCCTCGCAAGGGCACGAGCCTTGTGGCTCCACGAGGACCCTGTCCAGTTCTTTTTGGAGTCCGTGCACGTGATTTCACCACCGCTCAGTATGCCGGATTGGAATTACGAAATGCCGAGCAAACCGAAGACAGTATTGGAATGCGGGTATTCGTAACGAATCAGGCAACGGATGACCATCTTTCCGAACCGGTTCAAACAACGGTTCTTTCCTCGGAAATTTTGAACCGAGGCAGTACTTGCATTGTTACTGAAAACGGCCAATGGATGGCCTTTGAGGAATCGGGCCCAATAAAGCGACTCGCACAGTGGTTCAAACCTGGTGATGTGATTGAGGGAAACGGTCTTTCGCCTGAAGCGGGGGTACTTCATCTCGAAAAGTTACGCCTTATCTCATCGGTTCCGTCTCGTGAGCGTCCGATGTGCATCAAATGTAGGGTTCGAATGAAATCAATGGGTTCCGGGCAGGGATGCCGTTGCCCTAAATGTAAAGACCGGACGGATGATGTTTGGAATGAAGTTGCCCGAATTCCACCGTTTACCTCATGGGTTCAACCACCCCATGGTTCTCGCCGTCACTTGGCGAAGCCGCTGGAATGGTAGAATGATGTTTTTTAGGGAATATTTTGGGAAATTAATAAATCCTGAGTGATGATAAGACACCCATGGCTGACCAAGATATAACGAAGAATATTGCTTACTTTGTTCTCGTTCTCGTATTCGTGGGTATGTCATGGGTTATTGCAAAGAGAGCAGGCGAAAACCGACAATCAATGCTCGATGCTACTGCCCCTAAAGTCGCCGGTGAAGACGAACTTGAAGGTGGGGCAAAAAACCCAAGTCAGTTTGACGAACCAGATGAAGAAGCTCTTGAAGAAATGGCTGATTTGCTTGGGGAAGACGACGAAGATCAGTGAAAAAATCCTTCTTCTTCAAGACGAAGTGTATGTTCATCTTCTGAGGTGCTCAATGTTCGAAAGGGGCCATCCTTCGGTCGTTCCAGTCTCCAAACTTCAAATCCAGCTTCGGTCATTGATTCTTTAGCACGGGCAACCACTGCGGTATTGGTTTGACCGCTTGCATCAACACTGCCTTTGCTAATGAGCAATATGCAGATACCTTCAGTTGTTTGTTCTGCAAGTTTTTTCACGGCATCAATTTTCTCCTTTGAGATACGACCAGAACGTTCGCACCAATCGTCCATTACGATGAGTTCTACGCTTGGCAAAGAGTTTGATGTTTGAATTAAGATTTCGACTACCTTGTCGAAATCACCTCCGATGTTCATTGCATGGTATTTGGCTGAGTTTGCGAGTGAGAGGTGTGCGAAAAGTTGACCGAAACGAACGCCGTCGG
This sequence comes from Methanobacteriota archaeon, assembly GCA_018691345.1. Classification (GTDB taxonomy): domain Archaea; phylum Thermoplasmatota; class Poseidoniia; order Poseidoniales; family Poseidoniaceae; genus MGIIa-L1. Next base: position 3,280 of record JABGTJ010000056.1, on the reverse strand, counting down.
GCATGAATGGAGATGCCCAAAGCACGCGACCTCCACGTTCAATGACGTCTGTAGCCATGTGGAGGCCGAGCGTTGTACCACCAACACTGCCTTCGACAGCAAGGTGAATATTTTCACTGGTTTTGTCAAAACGGAACCTCCCCATAAACCCGTGTGGATGGAACACATCATTGATACTTACCCATCGCTGATATCCTCAGCAACATTCATGCCCTACCTCTCCTACCCAAGAACATGAGCGATGACCTCGAGGTTCGAAAGGGCGAACGGATTCCCCGCCGCCCTCTTCCTGATTACAAAGAAGCCGCCTCATTCCGTGAAGCCATTCAGCGTGATGGTGTTCTCGGTACAATTCTTGGTGATTCGAATCAATACGGCCCGCTGTCGATGCTCTTCGTACTCCTGGCCGTAGCGACCGTCACTGGCGCTCTCATCAAACTCGTTTCGAATATGATTTGATTCGTTTGGACCGAACACAGCCTAAAACGCAACGGTTCACTTTGTTTTGACGGTAAACATCAAACCCTTTCCATTTTACGAGCCCGTATGGATGAACAATCGGTTAACGTTGAAAGCCGTACTTCATCGCAAGATAAGCGCTGGACAATTATGGCTGCTCTCTTGGGTACGAACACTGCTTTCATGCTTTTCCAAGGCATTCAACAAGAAGCCAACCCACAACAAATCCGTGAAATTGCACTTGCCATTATCGCAGCATCTCTACCGTTTCAGGGGATCTATTTCCTCATCTATACCTTCATGATGGAGCATAACGGTGAACTCAGTCCTGAGCGTGTTGAGCGATTGAATATGGCTTCAGCAGTCTGTCAAATTGCCGCCTACTTTTCCTTACTCGGTGTTGCCATGATGTGGTACAACATATCTCTTTACGTCGGCTTAGCGTTCCTGTTGTCGACCTCTCTCGCCATTATTTTGATTCGTTCGGTGATGTCCCCCGTTCACGTCGAAGATTAATTCTCGGTTTCATTTGTGCATCGTAAACAACGGCAATGTTGATGAAGCGTGGCGTGTGGAGTTCAAGCATGGCCTTCTGTCCACTTGATTACCGATACGGCTGCCAAAATTTCAAACGCATTTGGTCCGAAGTAGGGCGGCATGAACGCCAACTCGAAGTCGAGCGTGCATTGATTTGGGCTCACATGCAACTTGGCCGAGTCACAGAAGACGACTATAATGCAGTGGCAGCTATTGCTAATCCTGATTCGGTGACCAAAGAGCGAGTGTCTGAAATTGAAGCAGAAACGCGACATGATATTATGGCTCTAACAAAAGCAATGGCTGAAGCTGCCGGCGATGCAGGTTGGTGCATTCACCTTGGTGCAACCTCAAACGATATTGTCGATACAGCGGTTGCTTTGCAACTTCGCGACAGTATTGTTTTGCTACGTGAACAACTCTGTATTCTCATTGGTGTTTGTGCTGATGTTGCTGAGCGAGAGCGTGATACCGTTATGCTTGGTCGAACGCATGGGCAAGCTGCAGTCCCAATCACCTTTGGGTTGAAAGCAGCAGTATGGCTTGATGAATTACGCCGCCACCTCATTCGTTTGGATGAAGCAGCACCTCGTATTTCAGTCGGGAAATTCCTTGGTGCGGTCGGAACCGGTGCTGCACAAGGAGAAAACGCTCGTGAACTGCAACGTCTAATCCTCACACATCTCGGTCTTGGTGTACCCCTTGCCACAACCCAGGTTGTCGGTCGTGACCGTTACATTGAGTACGTTTCATGGCTGTCGACGGTTGCGGCAACTTGCGAGAAGATTTTACAAGAGGTTCGAAACTTACAACGCTCAGAACTTCGAGAAGCCGGCGAAGGATTCGATGTTGAAAAGCAGGTTGGCTCATCGACCATGGCTCACAAGAAGAATCCGATTAAGTCTGAAAATGCATGTGGCCTTGCTCGCATCGTTCGTGCAATGATCATTCCGACGTACGAGAACGCCTTGTTGTGGCACGAACGTGACTTGGCCAATTCCAGCAGTGAGCGGTTCACACTCTCACATGGCTCTGCTCTCTGTGAAGATGTCATTGCGAAGACAAGCGATGTTCTGAAGAATATGTGGGTTGATGCTGAGCGTTGCATGGCGAATATCAAAGCCCAGAAAGGCCTTGTTATGGCGGAAAAAGTCATGATTGATTTGGTTGACCACGGTATTCCTCGTGACGAGGCTCACGAGATTCTTCGTGCAGCTTCTTTTGAAGCGGTGGATAAGAACATCGAACTGATTGATGTTTGCAGTCGGACACCTGCAATTTCCGCTGCGTTTTCTGCCGAGGAACTCGAAGCAATGTTCGAACCGTCGAACCACATTGGTGTATCGGGTGAAATCGTCGACGAATGTGTGGCACTTGCCCGTCAAGCAATCGCTTGAACTCCAGTGATTTCATACGTCCCTCGGACACCATCCCAATGGACGTCCCCTGACAGTTCCAATCGACCTTGAAGATGTGGTCCTCCGGTAACAAGAGTCTCGTACTCACCACCTTCGCCGTCAACATTGAATCGATAGCGTTTCGCAAGTCCTTCTAATTCATGGAGATATGAGGCGTCAAGCGTACGTCCAATCCATTCTTTGCCCAACCCTTCGCAACTCACTCCGGTAATGAAAACTTCAAACTTGTTTTCAATAAGTCCACGCATGTGTGCTTCGCTTTTCTGATGCCACAAGGGCGTCCAACTCTTGATCTCCAATCGCTGAGCCATCCGTTCGATTCTACTTTTTTGGTAGTCGGAGCGTAATGCTCCACTCACAACGCCATCAATTTCCAATTCAGCGAGTGCAGATTCAAGGTCGTCAATCTCCTCTTCTTGAATACCTTTTGATTCGACTTCAATCCAAGGTATACCTGCAAGCTCTGCTTGATGTTTGACCAAATGGGTGCCAGGGACTTGAAACATCCAAGAATCACCACCGGTAATTCGGACGGTTACCAGATGGGTTACTTCCCATCCCCTGCAGGTTGCCCACCACCAAGCAGCAGCGGAATCTTTCCCACCGGAGGAGAGTACAGCAACACGCATAACGGGCCTACAGCAGTCTGTTTGATGAGGTTAGGGGTGAAACGATGATGTGTAAGGGTTCAAATGGGGTGGCGTGCAGTAGGTTGTATCTCGGCCGTTGAGTTCGTGTTCATGCCAGTGAACCCGCATCCTCATAAAGCGTCGATTTAAGGACACAGTGAGAGTGAACGAAATGCAACCAAGCGGAAGAGGATATGACCACGGAATTACTACTTTTAGCCCAGACGGACGATTGTT
>JABGTJ010000018.1 GCA_018691345.1 Methanobacteriota archaeon | reverse complement strand
AGGGTCGCTATTAAATAGGGGATTCAAGTCGGCAAAGTGCTTCAATGCGGTGATTATGATGGGTAGAGGACTCTTCGCAGGTGCTAAAATGGCAAAGGACCGACAAAAGTTCCGCTGGTCGGACCGTCGATACAAGAAGCGAATGCTCAAGTCGCGAGCCAAGCACGACCCGCTTGCTGGGTCCACTCAGGCCAAGGGTATCGTCATCGAAAAGGTCGGTATTGAGGCCAAACAACCCAACTCCGGAATCCGTAAGGCTGTCAAAATCTCCCTTATCAAGAACGGTAACAAACTCACTGCTTTTGCTCCTGGTGACGGTGCAATCAACTTCATCGATGAACACGACGAAGTAATGGTCGAAGGTATCGGTGGACGCATGGGTCGTTCGTACGGAGATATTCCTGGTGTCCGATACAAGGTCATCCAAGTCAACGGCGTTTCACTCGATGAAATGGTCCGTGGACGAAAGGAGAAGCCAATTCGCTGAGGTGTTGATGATGACTGAATCTGATGTTGTAATTGAAGAAGAAGAAGAAGTTGTAATTGAAGAAGTCCGTCCCATCGCTGGAATCGGAACTCTTGTCTTTGGCAAGTGGGATGCATCAGCAATCACATGCAAAGACCCAGGACTTTCCCCCTACATCAACCTCACAACCGTCGGTGTCCCGCACACCGGTGGTCGACACGCAAACGCTTGGTTTGGAAAAGCAAAGTTATCCGTTGTCGAACGTTACATCAACAAACTCATGCGAACCGGACCTTACACTGGTAAGAAGCAAGGTGCAATGAAGGCTTTTGAAGCTGCATTGGACGCTATTGCGGCAAAGTCCGGTGACAATCCCCTCCAAGTTTTCGTCGATGCGATCTGCAACGGCGCTCCAATGGAAGAAATCACCCGAATTAAGTTCGGTGCAGTTTCCCAACCAAAAGCAGTCGATTCTTCGCCTTCCCGCCGTCTTGATGTTGCTCTTCGTAACCTCGCTAAGGGCGCTCAACAAGGCACTCACAAGTCGAAGAGAACACTCACCAACTGCATCATCAACGAGTTGTCAAAAGCAGCCGCTGGAGATGCAACTTCCTTTGCGGTCGCAAAGAAAGAAGAATTGGAACGTATCGCTTCCTCTGCTCGTTGAAGTTGTCCTTTTGTTTGGCCTCGAAAACAGGCCTTTCGTTGTCAATTTATTACTGCACGGTCGCTGCTTTTCGTACCTTCGTAGCGAGTCACTTAAGAACCCCATTCCGGTGGCCAAGATTGACGAGAAGTCATAGGTGATTTCATGGGCCGAAAGGAAGACAACATTAACAAAGCAACAGAAGTAATGCATATTTTACCTCAGATTCGAAATTTATGCATCGCAGCGCATATTGATCACGGAAAAACAACACTTTCAGACAACCTCATTGCAGGTGCTGGAATGATGTCCAGTGACTTAGCGGGCGCTGCTCGTGTTCTCGATTTCGATGAACAAGAATCAGCTCGTGGTATTACCATCAACGCTGCTTCCGCATCCATGGTTCACGCTGTTGAAGGTACCGACTACCTGATCAACCTCATCGACACGCCAGGTCACGTTGACTTTGGTGGAGACGTAACCCGTGCTATGCGTGCTGTTGACGGATGTTTCATCCTCGCATGCGCAGTTGAAGGCCCAATGCCGCAGACTGAAACCGTAGTACGACAAGCCCTCAAAGAAAAGGTGAAGCCAGTTCTTTTCATCAACAAAGTCGACCGCCTCATCAATGAATTGCAGGTCACACCTGAAGACATGATGGCTCGATTTACTGAGACCATTAAGAAGGTTAACCGACTAATCAAGCAGTTCGCTCCTGAAGAATTCAAGAAGAGCTGGCAAGTTTCTGTCGCAGACGGAACCGTTGCTTTCGGTTCCGCTTACCACAACTGGGGTATTACCGTTCCTTACATGGCAAAGTCCAAGATATCGTTTACAGAAATCTTCGAATACTGTAACAACGAAGACCAAAAGACCCTCGCTCAAAAGGCTCCGGTTCACGAAGTTCTTCTGGACATGGCTGTCTCAAAGTTGCCAGGACCTGTCGAGGCTCAACCATACCGTATCCCTAACATTTGGACCGGTGACCTTGACTCCACGATTGGAAAGGCAATGGTTAGTTGCGACCCTGACGCAGAATTGGCAATGATGATTACCAAGATTTGGATGGACCCTCACGCAGGTGAAGTGGCAGTCGGACGAATCTACTCTGGTTCAATCGCCCAAGGTGAGTCGGTGTTTGCCATCGGTGCTGCCAAGCCAGAACGTGTTCAACAAGTGAGCATGATGGTCGGTGGAGATCGGATTACCGTTCCAAAGGTCGTTGCAGGAAACATTGCAGCACTCACTGGTATCCGCTCAGCTGCTGCTGGTGTTACACTTTCACGTGACAAGGACTTCACTCCATTCGAAGCGATTCGGCACTACTCCGACCCAGTCGTTACCGTTGCTGTTGAACCAAAGAGCATGAAGGACCTTCCAAAATTCATCGATGCTCTACGTTCTCTTGCAAAGTCTGACGCATCACTTCAAGTTACAACGAATCAAGAAACTGGTGAAGCACTGCTTGCTGGTATGGGTGAACTTCACTTGGAAATCACCGTCTACCGAATCGAAGAAGAGCAGAACATCAAGGTCAGTGTTAGCCCACCTATTGTGGTTTACCGAGAAGGTATCCAAGGGAGCAACCGTGGCAATTCGTTTGAGGGCAAGTCTCCAAACCGTCACAACCGCTTCTTCTTTGAAATTGAAGCACTTACCCCTGAAGTCGTTGCAGCACTGCGTGCTGGAGACTTGGGTTCGGGAACCATCCGTCCAAACGATGCAAAGGAAACTGGAAGAAAGTTCGGCGAACTCGGCATGGATAAAGATTTGATGCGTAAGATTTACGCTATCAACGGCTCCAATGTACTGGTTAACGATACCAAAGGTATTCAAGGCCTACACGAAACCCGTGAACTCATTATCGAAGCATTCAACGGCGTTTGTTCAAAGGGACCTATTGCTGATGAACCTGTCCAGGGAATGTTTGTTCGTTTGGTTGACGCTAAGCTCCACGAAGACGCAATCCATCGTGGTCCAGCACAAACCATTCCTGCAGTCCGTAACGGAATCAAGGGTGCAATGATGCGGGCAAAGACCGTGCTTTTGGAACCAATGCAAAAGGCATTCGTTTCAGTCCCCAACGACTGGCTGGGTCAAGTTACCCGTGAAGTCACTAACCGACGTGGAATCATCGAAGACATGCCATCTGAAGGCGAAGTAACGACCGTCGTAGGTGTCCTTCCAATCGCAGAAACATTTGGTTTCTCAAACGACATTCGTGCAGCATCTCAAGGCCGTGCAGTTTGGAACACAGAGAACCTCGGCTTCGAACAATTGCCTCCGCAGTTGTTTGACAAAGTCGTCGGTCAAATTCGTACACGTAAGGGACTCAAGCCAGAGCCTTACCCAGAATCCTACTATTCTGAGTGATCCAAATGTTGGGCTCGATTGCGGGCCTCTATGCAGCACCTCAAGGTGGTGTTCCAAAGCCATTGGTCGATGTTCTGCAAGTCCAGTTCAACGGATGCATTGGTGATTACCAACGCGATAAGAAACATCACGGAGGACCTGAAAGGGCAGTATGTCTGTTCAGTCTTGAAGTGATTTCTCAGCTGCAGGAGAGGGGACATCCGATCTTCCCAGGTTCAGTAGGTGAGAATATTCTCGTTGAGGGCGTACCATGGGGACGTATCGGTGTAGGCTCAGTTTTCCAGTTTGATGATGTCATCTTGGAAGTCACTTCCGATGCTCCACCGTGTAAGACGATTCGAGATTCATTTACCGACGGTAAGTTCAAAGAAATCTCACTCAAAACCGCACCGCAATTGACTCGATGGTATGCCAAGGTCCTCACGCCAGGTAGCGTCAAAATAGGCGATACTGTAGAAATCAACTAATACGTTTCAGTTGGAAATCCGTTAGTTCACGAAGAGCCTTCATTGCTGGTCCTTGAGGGATTCTATCCAGGCAAGCGTGAGCCTTTGCATGATAATCGACTGCTCGTTGCTTAGCATAGTCAATTGACCCTAAGTTACCTAATGCCTTCAATGCTGCATCAATGGCTTGTGCGTCAGCTTCTTCACCCTTTCCTAGTGCAGCAAGCAGCGTTTGCTTGTCGTCAGAATCTGGTTGAGAAAGTGCATGAATCACCATCAAAGTTCGCTTCCCTTGGGCAACATCTGAGCCAGCCGGTTTGCCGAGTACATCAGAATCTGAAAGAACGTCGATCAAATCATCCATGAGTTGGAAACACAGTCCAACAGCGAGGCCCCAATCGGCCATACAATCGATGGTTTCTTGATCGGCTCCTGCCATCCTTGCACCGATTTCTGCACAAGTGAGGAACATAACTGCCGTTTTCCCTTCAATCATCTCGATATAGTCTTCTTCAGACACTGCAAGTTCATCTTCAAACTCGATATCCATTTGTTGGCCTTCACTGACTCGACGTACCATCCAAGCGATTCTGTTGACGAGCGGTGCAACATCTTTTGCTTGCAAGCCTTCTGCCTGTACCAACCTCTCGAAAGCAATGGCAAGCATTGCATCACCAGCATTGATTGCTGTAGGGAGGTCGAATTCGATATGGACAGCATTTCGTCCTCGTCGAACTTCATCATCATCCATTATGTCATCGTGGACCAATGTAAAATTGTGGACCGTCTCTATCGCAGCTCCAACATCAAGCATACCTGAGTGGGAGTCTCCAACAGCCTTTCCAACCAGCCATGGCAAGGTTGCTCGCAAGCGCTTTCCACCACCGTGGATAAGGTGAGTCATCGCTGCAGCAAGCCGTTCATGTCGTGAAGCCATCAGGCTGGTCATGATACGTTGCTCAACCAGCGGCTTTACTTCAAGTACTGAAATATTCAATCCAGCACCTTCTGCCTCAGGGAGCATGTGCGTCACATCACCCATGTCGTGTATTTTTTCATCGCTTAACGCTTCAAGAGCATCTGAATCGCCGATAGCATTCCACCAATCGTCGTTCATGATTCGGGCGGCTATACACCGAAACCATGGGGCAACAGAACCGTTTGTACGGTCTTCCTCGATGAGCATTGCTTCCAACTCATCGTAAGCGACCCACATCGTATCGGAAACTTCGTTTTCGTTAATTTTGAGTTCAACGTCCTTCTGGACAACCAATATGTGATCAATTTCACGTTCGATCCAAGTCTCGTTCATTCGAGCTGAATAACGCATTTTTGTCATGAAGGTGAAGTCGTCTGGCGTAAATTGTTCTGGAGCGATACCGAGTTCTTGTTCCAATTTCCTAATAGCTGCCATTTTTACGCCAAGGGCTCCTTCTTCAACCAGTTCTTCATCGCTGTGAAGAGGATGAGAGCAACATGAATTTGCCCATACACCTGGGAACGTTACCTTGTCATGGGCTCGTCGCTGAAGCAGCAATCGATTTTTGGAGTCAAAGAGGAGTACACTGAATGCACGATGGTATGCTCCTGCGTCACGGTGTGCCGATATTTTGGACATGGGTCCTAGAACGATGTCTTGCTCATTGACGGCAATTATTGCTTCGGACATGAGGGTCGATTGCGTTGCATCTGCACCCAGTGAGTCGAGCAATTCTTTTTCTGATTCGGACAGTTCAATGCTTGGAACGTCTGTAATCTCGTATCCGCTCATGTGAACCCCAAGTTCAATGGATTCGCGGTCGCTACATGAAGAGTTCTGTATTGCTGGTTGACGGATGGAACCAATAATCGGTAAGAAATAACCTTCAGTTCACTGTTTATTGGTTACAATGGTTCCACGAACAGGATTTCCGAGCATGGCTGCCAAAACCCGTTCAGGCTTTCCTCCGTTCACCATCAAAACCTCAATTTCATGAGCAGCCACGTGTGCGCCTCTCGCAGCTTTCAACCCGATACCTCCGGTCACGTCGATGTCGGATTGATGTACGCCTTCAAACTCAATGTCAGGCGACCAAATCTCGATGAGATCGTCTTCTGTTGCAAACTCAGGTGGTACACGAAGCAATCCGTCTACACCGCCAATGGCGAAGACGAGACGCTTTACCCGAGGCAGCTCAAGTGCCAATCGAACAACTAAGTCGTCCCCAGATAAGATGCCAAACCGTTGTTCACCTTCAACTTCCACTATATCACCAAAGGTAATGTGTATTTTCCGTCCATTTGGATGATTGAATCTCCCAAGATCTCCACGGAAATTCATTCCTGTGTTTGTTGCCCATTGGTGCGGCGGGTGAACGATGCTCGAAATACCAACTTCATTCAATACGTCACAGACATGTTGATTCAATTCCAGCATTTCACGACGGACTTGTTCTACAGCATCTCTTTGAGAGGAGCAAATGCTCCCTTCCGGCTGCAACATGCCGGGAATGTGTCCTTCATTGAGCCTCCAGTTCTTTGCTCGAAGGTGGCCGTATGATCCTGCTCCATGAACGAGAATCACTTCTTGACCGGCTGCATGGCATTCAGCCACAGTTGATGCGAGTTGATTCAAAACTTCAAGATTCGGAGTACAAAGCGAAGATTTGTCAGTGATGAGACCACCTCCCCATTTGATGACTACCCTGTCACGCATGATACACCCACGGAGAAATCGCTGATGAGCATACCCCTCGATTTTCAGCGGAATCAACATTTTTCCACCAAGGATTGATGACCCACCGCACCGACCAAGCATTATGTCCGACGGTCCATCTCTAAGCGACTTCATGCGTCATCTTCAAGCAATCTTGGAAGAATCAGAAGAAATTCCCGACCGTGTAGACCGAGAAACAAGGCAATTCCAGATTGAGTCTGCAATTCAAGAAGCCATTTTGTTTGGTAATCGATACAAAGAACTGGTCGACCATGGCATTGACCCGTTCCAGTTCGTACGCTCAATGTCGAACGAGGAACATACTCAACCGGTATCTAAGGCCGAGTCGCTTAGTCTCGGGCATGACCACTGTTCGGGCTGCGGAAAGCGTCTTGAAAACGATCTTGATTTCTGCGCATCTTGCGGAGAGAAGCGGTAATCACTCTTCTTCTTGCTCTTCGAGTTCCCATTGAGCGACGATTTCCAGAATCATTGGGTCGTCTGCTTCGAGTTTGTAGAGATATTCGCCAGGCATTTCGTCAACAAGGAACACCGTCTTACCTGCACGGTAAATGATGTGTCCATCGGCGATTGCACGAACGGTATCGACCTCAAGAATAGTTGGTCGGTGAATTCGGACGTGTCCGGCTTCCATGGCGTTTGAAATGCTCCGGGAAAGGTGGATGTGCTTTCGGTCACCTGCAGTGATTCCGAGTTCCATTGTTGTCTCGACTGTTGCTTCTTCACACGGCCAGTAGAGCGCTTCCGGGATTTGGTCGGTCGGGAGGTCCAGTTCCAATTCAATGGAATGGCCGTACGTTGCACGCAACATGTCCCCTTCAACTTGGTATCGTCCCTTGTCATCAGCGTTTGCGATGGCAGCGAAGTGCCATCCACGAAGCCAATGATAGTGTCGGCGTTGTTTTGAGATGGATTCAGAGAGTTCACGTGCGTTAACCCAGCCGTTGATATCCATTTCAACATTGAATTTTTCTGGTGCGTGTCGAAGAACCAATGCAAGCATGCGGCCGAGGGAGTTCGATTCACGATCGCTCATGATGAATTTTCCTTCTTCGTTACAGGTCGGGCAATTGGCACCTTTGAAGTGTCCGTGGGCTTTACATTGTCGGAGCATGTTTGTAGCGGGGAACGGCGCGTTCTTAGACTCTACGGGTGCTTCGTTCGGTTTGAGGTTGAAAAATGACCGACTCAATCAAATGCTTGTTCTCCTTGGGCATGTCATGGTTGATGTCGCAGTCATCGGTGCAGGCCAAACCAAGTACGGTAACCATCAACTCGGCCTCAAAGGCATGTGGGCGGAAGCCGCAGAGAACGCATTTGCAAGTGTGGACCAAGATTTTGACCCACGGCAAGTGGATGAAGCCTTCATCGGTAGCGTTGCTTTTGGTGGTGGCCAACTCGGAAACACAGCAGCTCTCTTGACCGAACATTCGGGCATGGAAGGAGTTCCAGTACGGCGAGTTGAGAATGCATGTGCATCATCTGGATTTGCTCTAAGAGATGCTTGGATGGCCATTAAAAGCGGTCAAGCAGATGTCGTAGTTGCTGGTGGCATTGAGAAAATGAACGACCTTTCTCCGGAGCGCAAGCGATTCTGGCTCGGTGTATCTGGCGATACAGAATGGGAGCGATTGGCTGGCCTGACCTTCCCTGGCACATACGCTCTCATGGCGCGAAGACATTTCCATGAGCACCAATCAACACATGACGATTTGGTTCACATTAGCGTTAAAAATCACATGCACGGATTTGAAAATCAACACGCTCATCTTCGAAAGCAAGTGTCTTTTGAAAAAGCAGCAAGTGGATTCATGGTTGCAGACCCACTCACTCTCTACGATTGTTGCCCAACTTCCGATGGTGCATCTTGTGTGATTTTGGCGGCAGACCATGTGGTTCGACAATTTACCGATGATCCTGTTTGGCTTCGCTCTTCTGGGGCTGGCTCTGACCGTCTGGCACTGCATGACCGGCCTTCAATCACGCAATTGGTCGCTACGCAAAAGGCTTCGAAATCAGCATATTCTGCCGCTGGTATAACGGCCAATGATGTGGATTTAGCTGAAGTGCATGACTGTTTTACGGTTGCTGAAATGATTGCTACTGAAGACCTTGGATTTACTGAGTCGGGACAAGGAGGGATGTTTGCTCGTGACGGGCAAGGCATCCGTAACGAGGGTTCTGTTTGCATTAACCCGAGCGGCGGACTCAAATCGAAAGGTCATCCACTTGGCGCTACGGGAACCGGTCAGGCTGTTGAAGTGTTCAAGCAACTGCGAGGTTCTGTTGAATCTGGACGACAAGTTCGTGATGCACAAATTGGTATCACCCACAACGTCGGTGGCTCCGGCGCAACATGCGCAGTGCATGTCTTTGGGAGGGACCGAAATGAGTGATTCAGCCCAATGGAAAGGATATTTGATTTCGTATTCAAACGATTCCCTGCTTCTCCAATCGCCGTACATCTACAGTGATTCTCCAGTTTATGGTCCTGACAGTGATTCGACAACCATGACCGTTGCTGGCATTCAGTATCTTCAAACGCAAGGTCATCAGATTTCCGCAATTCGTCTGCCCGATTCCGTTGATGCAAGAGTGGTCTTCATGTCGACATCTGTGGATTCACCCCAACGAAACGAAGAGCTTGACAGTGCAACTGTGGACTGGCATGTTATCGAAGGTGATGAAGCGACGCTGGTACTTTCTCAGTCGGACGCTGAACACTTTGAGTTCGAAGAGCCAACTGGAACGGAACTCATTGATGCTGATTTATTCAACGATATGAATGCTGCTTGGGAACTCGAATGTTCGAAACAACATGTGTCTCAGGGAGCCTATGTTTCACAATCACAATATCTGGAAGGTGGAGCAGCGAGGCTTTCTTTAGCATCCCAAAAATTTGATGGTCAAATCATTTGGCCACCTCGTCAAATGGATTCTTTTGGAAACCGTCTTCCTCCTGAGGAAGGCCTTCTATCCGACGCAGCCACCGTCGAATCTTGGACGAAGTTAAGCGCTGCTGGCGCCCCTTCTGAATTCTCCCTTCGTGCTCCCATTCTTGGAGGCATTCAAACGCTCCTCGTCAAGTTCGTTGAAGGACCTCGGGGAGTCTTTTTGGTCTGCGATGATGTTGACTATTCTCCAAACATCGGCGACAAGATTGAATTCGGGGTTCGAAGAATCTATGCACAAGAAGGCTTGATACGTTACGGACTCAAAGCAATTCCCTTCATTGTGTGAAGAGTATTTTTCAACATGCTTCTCCAAAGCCTTGATAGAAAGCCATGGTTGTGGGCATCTCATGGCAGGCTTTGGGAACATACGTAAAGGACGACGCGAGGCCGTTGACAATCTTGCTTTTACCGAGGGTGGAGATTGCCCAAGGTGTGGCGGCGAATCCCAACCATCGACGATGAATGGGTACCTGAGTTGCGCTGGTTGTCAGCACGAATGGAAAGACCCTGATTATGTTGAATCTTCTGGTCCTGTTGACATCCCCACATATCATCAAGACAAAGCTAAAATTGAGGAGTTTCGCAAGGAAGTAGAAAGCGGCAGTCTTGCGGGCGTTCTCGGCGTCGATAGTGATTTGTCCGAAGAGCAGGAAGCTTCACTTGCCCGACTGGAAGATAAATGGATGTCCGGTATGAAAGGGCATTACAACACAGCCAAAGAAGAACGAAAACCACTCATGATCAGTTTCGATGACGAAGATAACATCGTCTCCACGGAAGTTGCAGCGCTATCGATTGTTGCGAATGGTTTTGATGGTGGAGAGGAAATACGTCTTGAGTATCCCGGGAAGGGGACTGAATTCTATTGCTTCAATGTATCAGACCCAAACGGATGGAGGCGAGGCTCATCAGCAGCCGATACCGCTCGTTCAATAACGAACGTCATTAACAGCAATTCGAACTTAGTTTACGCGAATCTCGATGGTACTCGAATTTCATTTGAACTCCGCAGTGAAGATTTGAAGGCAGAATCCCTCGTGTTGTTTGTTGACGACCCAGGTGGTACCGATATTATTGCAGAGAAAAATGGCGTCGTTTTAGACGCTCGAAACTTACAAGATTTCGAAGATTACCGAAGTATTGTTGAACTGGTATTGGAAGACGGAATAATTTCTCCGAGCGAAGACCAACTGCTTTGGTCGATGCGACAACAACTTGGAATCGACGATGTTTACCACGTCCAAATGGTTCTGGAAATGTGCGGCGAGAATACCCTCAAAGAGTGTACGTCATGTGGCTCTATGGCCCGCCTCTATCCTGAATATGCCGCATGGTATTGTCAGCCTTGTGAAGAATGGTGTTAGTTTCTTTAACAAATACACCTCAAATATTGGTTTTTTTACTCAACCCTTGCTTTTGCTAGTGCGTGGCATCCTTCATAAGGTAGTTCACAATGGCAAGGGTAGGCGAGTGTTATGGCAGAAGACGTATTGTATATTGGAATTGATTTGGGGACCTTCCGTTCGGTTATGGTTTCATCCGACAGCCACGAAGTGGAAGAGTTGACCGTTATCGGAACTCCGAAAGACCCGATTGCCCGTAATTTCCTCAAGCGAGATGTTCTCTTTGGTGAAGAAGCACTCAAAAACCGACTT
>JABGTJ010000092.1 GCA_018691345.1 Methanobacteriota archaeon | reverse complement strand
TGTCCTTGTTTGTGACAAGCGTATCATCAGCCGACTTATCATTCCAGAGTCCATCGAGAAGATGTTCAAAGTGGACAACCATGTTGGAATTGCCACCTCGGGACTTGTTGCAGATGCTCGACAACTCGTTGCCCGAGCCCGTGTTGAAGCACAAGTTAACCGAATCACCTACGGCGCAACCGTTCCTGTGGATGTACTTGTCAAGAAAATTTGTGACTTTAAGCAATCCTTCACCCAATACGGTGGATCTCGCCCCTTCGGTACAGCCCTGCTTATTGGCGGAGTTGACGATAACGGCATCCATCTCTACGAGACAGACCCGTCCGGCGCATACCAATCCTACCATGCAGGTGCGATTGGCAGTGGCCGAAACACTGTGATTGAATTCTTTGAAGACAACTGGAAGGATAACATGACGCTCAATGCCGCTATGAAACTTGGTTTGGAAGCCCTGCGCACTGCCAACGATGCGGAACTCAACCGAGAGGCCGTAGAAGTCACTGTTGTTGATTCTGAAGGTTACCGAGTTCTGGACCGAGCTGCTGTGAACAAGCAAATCGACCGTCTCAAGCCTCTTGATAACTGAAATTAAGTCGGCACATTGATGCCTTCTCACGGATTGTCCTCACGTGAGGGAACACTATGGTAAGTCTTGATGCAGCGGTTCTAGCCCGAATGGAAAAAGGCGGTAAGAGATACGAGATTCTTGTTGACCCCTACCTCGTTGATGAGTTCAAGGCGAACCCATTGTCAGTCAATCCAGACGATTTTTTTGCAATGGATGAAGTGTTTCATGATGCTAGAGGAGGGGAGCGCCCCACTGAAGAATCCATTGAGGCTGTATTTGGAACGCAAGACATTGTTGTGATTGCACAAACAATTTTCCAAAAAGGAAGTCTTCAACTCACCACTGCTCAACGAAAAGCCATGGTCGAAACAATGCGTCAACAGATCATTCATCAAATTCACACTCAGGCTGTTGACCCAAAGACGAAGTCGCCACACC
The DNA here is from genome assembly GCA_018691345.1 of Methanobacteriota archaeon. GTDB lineage: Archaea > Thermoplasmatota > Poseidoniia > Poseidoniales > Poseidoniaceae > MGIIa-L1. The sequence continues at coordinate 2,621 of JABGTJ010000092.1, read as the reverse complement.
CTAAGACTCGACTTGAACTCGCTTTAGACGAATCAAGATATTCCGTTGACCCGTTCAAGCGCCTTGATGAGCAAGTTAAGGACGCCATTGCCAAACTCAAACCACTCATTCCTCTTTCTTTTGAATCCGTTCGTCTTGCAATTAAAGTACCCGGCTCTGCCTATGGTGGCGTTAATCAAATTCTACGTCCATACCAACAGAAGCAAGGATGGCTGGAAGATGGTTCATGGGCGTGCGTCATTGAATGCCCTGCGGGAATGAAACCTGATTTAATCGGGCAAGTGATGCGTCGCTCATCCGACGCAGAAATCAAAGAATTGTAAGCGGGCAACCTGTTGGCCATAGGGTGGCCTTTATCATGGGATGTCGTTTCGCCGTGAATGGAGAGAAAAGAATGTCCCAAGGTCAAACCGGCGCCGAGCAGCGCCTCGTGACCCCGGGTATGGCCATCGGGCCATCCGCCGGGAAGCGCGCAGGAAGCGGTATTATTACCGAACAAGATACAATGATTGCCACCCAACTCGGATGGCTTCAAGAAAAGAACAACACCATGTCTGTTCATCCCATTCACTCGGCTTACATGCCCCGTTCCGGCGACCTCATCGTTGCCAATGTTGCAGAAGTTCGAAACAATTTGTGGTTCATGGACATCAACGGAGCCTTCCAAGGATTGCTCCCGATGTCATTGGCCCCATGGAAGGTTGAATTTGGAGCTGCACGTCAACATATGGATGTTGGCAATGTGGTCTTGGCGCGTGTTCAAGAAGTGGATGAATGCCACAACGTTGTCCTCACTATGAAAGGCGTCGGTCTTCGCCGCCTGAACCAAGGTGCTGTGGAAAATATTCCTGTCCAACATGTGGATCGAGTCCGTGGAGATGGCAACAGCCTCCTCCAACGTTTGCGAGACGCCAGTGACTGCCGAATTATGGTCGGCGAAAATGGTCGTGTATGGATTGACGGCGATTCAAACGGAATCGCATGGGCTCGAAAGGCTCTCAAAATGGTGGCAAACAAAGGCCACACAACTGAATTCGAAGCGATTCTCGCAGAGATGGAACAAGAAAAGAAAGGTGATGCTTAATGGGTGGATACGGAGATGTACAACTACTACGAGAAGATGGTTCACGCCTAGACGGGCGAAAACTGGATGAAATGCGACCGGTGAAAATTGAAGCAGGTATTCTACCCGCTGCAGATGGCTCAGCCATGGTCACCCACGGACTCAATGTTGCTGTTGCAGCCGTTTACGGCCCAATGGAAGCACATCCAAGAAAGATTCAGCGCCAAGACCGAGCAGTAATTGATGTTCGTTACAACATGGCTCCTTTCTCAACCTCTGACCGAATCCGACCTGGATTTAACCGACGCTCTCGTGAAATCTCTAAGGTCACTGCCGAAGCACTTGAATCGGTAGTTTTGGTAGAACGATATCCTCGGTCAAAGATTCGAGTTGAAATCGAGATTCTCGCCGCAGAAGCAGGTACCCGTTGCGCTGGAATCACTGCGGCTGCTGTCGCTCTTGCCGACGCTGGAATTCCAATGCGCGATTTGATTGTTGGAGTTGCTTCGGGAAAAATCGAGGACACTGTTGTTCTTGACTTGGACAAAGCAGAAGACAACTACGGTCAAGCAGACCTACCGGTTGGAATTTTGCCCAACACCGGTGAAATTGCGTTCCTCCAAATGGACGGCGACCTTTCACCTGATGAATACAACCTCGCTATGGAATACAATTTCAAGGCTGCAAAGGAAATCCATGAAGTCATGGTGGATGCCTTGCAACGACGGTACCAAGGAGGTGACGTCTGATGCCAGAACTCGTCCCTAGTTTGCTACGACAGGAACTTGCTCGCCTTGCTGAAGAAGATGCTCGTCTTGATGGCCGTGGCCGTTGGGAAGCTCGTGAGATCACTCTAGAAACCGATTGCCTCTACAATGCAGAAGGCTCTGCAAAGGTCACCATGGGAGGAACCATCGTTTACGCAGGAGTCAAGTTCGAACTTCGCACTCCTTGGCCAGACCGACCCACACAGGGCTCGCTCATGTGTGGAGCAGAACTCCGTCCTGTTGCTGGACGAAAGTACGAACCAGGTCCTCCATCGCCTCAATCCATTGAGCTCAGCCGTGTAGTTGACCGAGGAATCCGTGAATCCGGATGTATTGACATGGAAAGTCTGTGCATCGTACCCGGTGAGAAAGTCTGGGGTGTCATGATTGATATCCATGTCCTTTCCGACCAAGGTAACATCTTCGATGCTTGCGGCCTAGCCGCTATTGCTGCTTTGCGCACTGCGGTCGTTCCTGCAGAACGTTTTGATGTCGGTGAAGATCACAAACTGCAAGTGAGCAGCACTCCGATTATGGCGTCTTTTACCCGAGCCGGAGGGCGATTTGTTTACGACCCATCAGAGGAAGAGGAATTGGGAGGCGACGAGCGCATTCACATTACCCTCGGAGATAAGGGTCACCTCCACTCATTACAGAAGGGGCTAAAAGGGGTATTCACTCCCGCTGAGTTTGCTGAGATATTCGATGAGGCTCAGAAGCACTGTGTTGTACTTCGAAAACTCGTAGCAAAAGAGGAGGGGAACTGATTGGCAAAGCGAACACAGAAAGCC
>JABGTJ010000068.1 GCA_018691345.1 Methanobacteriota archaeon | reverse complement strand
CCGTGGTGGCAAATCGAGCGGTGGTCGAAGTGGAAACAGCGACTCCTACAGAGGCGAATCTCGCGGTCAAAACTACAAGCCAAGCAAGAGTTCGAGCAAAGGCTACCTTGGCGGTAAGAAACCATCTGGCGGCTACGGCAACAAAAGCGGCGGAAAAAAGAATTGAATCATTCTTCTTCTAAATGCCTTGACTTGGCTGGGCTGAATATGCCGTAATCTTCGATGATCTCAGCGGCACCAGGAAGTACCGGAAGGACATCATCAGTCATGAGTCCAGTATTTTTGTAAATTCGATTGGCAAGTTGCTCTTTTTTAGTGATGCCCGGTCGAAGAATTGCAAATCGTTGACACAGTGAGCGAATTGTTTCGGGCAGTCCGCCCATGAGAAGAGGAACCCCGTTAATGGCTACGATGCCGATCCCCATTTGAACATCTAAATCCTTGAACCATTGACGTTGTCCACGAACAATGAACGAACCTTTTCCAACGTATTCCCCAGTTTGTGCAGTCTTTGAGACTTGAGCGGGTTTCACGGAGTAAACTGTACCATGAGCGCCTCCACCAGCCCATGCACGGCTCCAGCAGAGAGCAAGTGTGGCTGCTTCTTCCAACTTTTCAGTGGTTATTCGCTCATCACCGAGTTTGTCAATCAGGCGAAATGCCGGGACATCTTCAGGAATATGAGCCGGTTTATGCTGGTCGACAGCAAAACCTTGAGTGGCTCGCAGACTGCAACTCGGTGCTCCATGCAAATCTGCGTGAAGATACATGTCGGCGCCTGAAAGATGCTTTTTCACGATCGAATCGTTTCCTTTTGCGTCCCTTCCACCAACCAGTAAATGCCCTCCAGTCAGCATGCTCCATCGGTGGTTCTCAAACCACAACCGCTTACTGCGCTTTACCTTGTTGAGTTTCCCACTTGCCTGCTGCTTTGCTTCCTTTTTCACGGCGCGTTGCAAATGCAAAACCGTGTCTTCCAGTGCTTGAACAGCCCCCGAGGTCTTGTCTTTTTGTTTGCGAGCAGCCTCAAAGTGACGTTGAGCGTTTTGGTGAACCGTTTCGTCAAGAGAAAGCGTCGCTTGAGGTCCGTTGGGCTGACCGTCTTCATCGGGAAGAATCGTTACGAACGTTCGTTGTGCTGGATTAACAGAAACGATCCAAGGAATTTGTTTCGAATCTTTTTTGATTTGACTCCAGCCTTTTTCCTCGACCGCTTCGGACAGTTGGCCGAGTAAACTTTCGATGTGCGTCCAATTGTTTTGAATGGTATGTCCGAGCATTTGTTGCTTCTCGATTTTTGCTGAGAAACCTTCCAGTGCTTTTTCCTGTTGCGCTTTTCGTCGTTCAAGTCGTTCAACATCTGTGGAGTGTCCTCGGCCAGGTGCAGCGATGTCTAATTTTTCAGCCTCTCTGCGGGCGAGTGCCATTGCATCATGCGCTCCTTTCCAGGCATCGACAGCTTGGCAGAGTGAAGGGAACGATGCCTTGGCCGCTTTCTGATGGTTTGGCAAAAGAGTTGGAGTTGCTTCATTTGCGTATTTTTCATAAAATCGGTCTCTATCACCGTTTGGGGTGTGACTCTGTGCTTTCTTTTCAAGTTCAGAGGCCGATTCCTCAGATGTTGGTTTCAACAGCAGATAACCTACACGAGTTTCTGCCAGGTCGGTCAAGAGCGATTGAAGTGCTTCGTGAATTTTTCCAGCATCTACTTCTTGAGTATCGATGTTCGCTTCGAACCCGGCAAGAGCACATACGGCGTTTGCATGCGTTCCTCCAAGGTTGACTTTTCCTCCGAGCGTAGAAACGAGGTCTCGATCAGACGATTGGAACATTTCAGTGAGTTCTTTTTGATTGATTGTATGTGGGTCCATCGCTGCAGGAGGCGGAATGTATGCAACCCCTTTTTTCAGAGTTCTTCCAGCGTATGATGCGTGCGTAAGAGGCTGAATAATGATACCTTCTTCATCGGTGAGTATGATATTACCATCTCTGAATACTTCCACGTAAAGGTGGTACTGCCCAAACTTGGTATCAAAATCAAAACAGAGAACACGATCAAAACCGAGTTGCCGCACCCCTGTCATACGTGCATTCTTCAAGTGTTTTCTCAAAACCATTGCAAACGGAGGGGGCGTCATCGGCATAGGCCGGTCACGGTTGGAAGTGTAGATGCGTGCACCGCGTACCAACACGAGGTCGAATTGGTCCATTTCCTTCGGATTAATTCTCAAAACAATCTGCTCATAATGGGGCATGTATGCTTTTTTGACATAAGCCCCTGCGAAAGCATTCAATTCCCGGGCTACTGCTCGAAGATCGAAACTCGACATTGTTGCTTTCATGTGCTCGCCTCAAACCAACCTGCCATCGACGCTTCTTCAATACTCACTAAAATCGGAGTAGAACTTTTCCAATATTTTTCCCGTCGTGGAGGTATTGATGGGCTTTGGCTACGTCTTCGACATCAAAAACGGTGTCAATCACGGGCTTAAGCGCCCCGCTTAGGACGCCTTCCATGACTCGTTGTAACTGCTCAAGCATGACCGCTTCGTTTTTCCATGTCCCCATGTGAACTCCAAAAACACCTCTATTTCTGGTCATTAACCGAAGTGGATCGAAAGCAGGTGTTTTCCTCCAGGCTAGAAATGATCGTACAATTGAACGTTTTGAGGTTGGTGCAACAGCCGACATTCCGTAAGTGTAGAGGCGCCCCCCTTCATTTAACACCGAAAGAGAACGAGTGAGATTGTCGCCTCCGATCGGGTCGAGAATATGGTCGACGCCTTGGCCATCGGTTTCTTTTTTGATGATGGAAACAAAATCTTGGTTGTGTCGGTCAATGGCTTTTGCTCCATAGGATTCGATGATTTCTGATTTGGAACCCGAAGCAGTCGCCCACACTTTACTCACTCCTGCCCATTGGCACAATTGCAATGCTGCAGTTCCAACACCTCCTGCACCACCGTGAATAAGTACAGACTCATCTTGAGTAAGATGGCCAAGGTGATGCAACATATGGTGTGCAGTAAGATAGGTCACCGGTATTGCGGCTGCATCTTCGAGTGATATTTCATCAGGCAAAGGCAAGACTCGTTGGGTGTCGACGACAACATGACTGGCTTGTCCTCCAGTTGACATTGCTGCGACAACTCGTTGGCCAATTTCAAAATCCGACTGATCATCGCCGATAGAATCGATAACGCCGCTTACTTCGTAACCGGGCGTAAACGGGTAAGGTGGGCGTGGTTGATAGAATCCAAGTCTCATGAGGAGGTCTGCAAAGTTAATTCCAGCAAAGGCTACTTTCACTCGAACTTGACCAGGTTTTGGTTCGGGCATTGGCATATCTGCTACTCGAATTGTGCTCGGAGAGCCTGCTTTGGTAAATTCAACTCTTCGAGCCATACTCCGTCGACATAGAGGAAGTGTTCTAAAGTTTGGTCTTGGATGCCGTCCATACAGAAGATTCTTCAAACAACATGCCAGCTCGTTGGTGTGAAAGCAAATGGGAGAGCGTTTGGTCTCTAGCCAGTCCCGGGTGAGCGTCAGGGGTGTCCGAATACGCATGTTGAGCAATTTCTGAAAGCGTTTGTTTTCCTAATTCAACGGCATCATAAACCGCTTGGTGTCGAGCCATTCTGTGTTGGATGTAATGGTTGAATTTTTGTTCTGGTAAGGCGATTACTGGTCCGTGACTTGGAAACAAAAGATGAGGATCTAAGTTCTTCAACCGTTCGAGTTGTTCAAGATACACGTTCATATCACCTGTATGCGGAGGAATCAGTATCGTTCCAATTCCGGCAACCATGTCTCCTGCTATGAGCCCTGCCTGACTCAAAAGGCAGATATGTCCTGGATGATGCCCAGGTGTGATGAGGACTTGCCATGTTTGATTTCCAAGTTGGAGCAATTCCCCGTCCTCGAGTATACGGTCGCATTTGACGGTCTGGGACGTGTACTCACTGCCCCAGATTGGTACATCAAATGCTTCTCTTAGTAGTCCGATGTCACCCACATGATCACCGTGTGAATGGGTAAACATCATTGCTACGAGTTCACCTTTATGTCGGTCTACAGCTTTTGCCATGTCTTCCATACCTTCACGTAAATGTGAGGCAGGGTCGACGAGGATGAAGTCGCCTTCCGGGTCGCCAACAAGGTAGCAGTTGGTATGGTCTGCAGGGGGTAATGTTGCTGTTTTTACCGGTACGACTTCAACACCGTGTGCAAAAAGAATGGAGCGTCGTCCAGGTAACCGCTTACTGATATCAAGAGCGGCAAGTTTCATATCTCGGTTTTTTCGTTCAAGCGTTCGTTCTATTTCCATTAACAGCGTGACAACAGGAGGTGCGACTTTAATTTCGTAGTTCGACCATCTTGCGAGTATGTCGACAGGTGTCGCCCACATGATTTCGGTGAATTCAGTTTGTGGTTCAAGGTCGATGAAGGGTACATTTTCGATAGGACCTGCATGGATGTGCATGAAGGCATTGTCAAACTGAATTGGCCCAAAAGGTGGAGTAATTCGATGACTTAAGACTCGCATGGTGGAGGTCTCGTAAGGGAAGGCGCCTTCGAGCGCTAACGAAAGATATCGACTCTTGTCAGCGATGATTTCCTTACGCGCTTCGATTGGAAGTTGAACTAAACCTTGTTTTGTCGGAGTAAGTCCTAACTCTTCACTCATTTCTCGAAGAATACATGCAACAGCCTTCGATTCGGCGATATCAAAGCCTTCAAGTTCCTCTACAGCAGCATTGTCAACGCGAGACAATCCTCCACCAGGGAATGCCCAGTAACCAGGGAATGCAGCCATTGTTTCTGAACGAAGTCCAAGAAGAACTTCCACACCTTTGGGACCGTCACGGGTCATGGTCATTGTAGCCGTTGGACGAGGGGCTCTACGCTCAACATCACCGAATGACACGCCTTGGGGTACTTCACTCATACATTTCGCTCTACGCCAATGGTTTCAAGTCTTTGTTTCGTCTTGATGATATTGCGTGAATCTCATGTAGGTCCAGCCGGTACGGATACGCATGGCAGCACAGTCGATGGAAGAGGAACTACAAGAACTTGCAGCGCTCGTTCGGGAAGCCGAGGCTCTTGGCATCGACCCGTGGCCACCTGAAAAGACCGAACGGCCCTGGGCGCGCTGGGCTCTCGGGTCATTCATGATTGTACTCATGCTTAGCGCTGTATCGAAGGTACTCTTCCGATTTGTCAGCATTTGATGCCGAGTGGAAATCCAACACACTGAATCCAGTTGGACTCAAGTGGTGTTTCGTCGACCTGCAAGTATAGCAGCACCGCTCAATTGAAGAAGGAATGGTTATTGGGACGGATGAACAGTCCCTTAGTGTAGCGGTCCATCATGGAGGATTCTGGTTCCTCCGACCTCGGTTCAAATCCGAGAGGGACTACCACCGCAGCAATCAATCAAAGGTTTTGAATTACAATTCGATTACAGCGATGCATGGCCAAAGTGGAGTTGTACACCAACAAGGGGTGCGGGGCATGCGTCAATGCGAAACGTCTCCTCGACTCGAAAGGTGTGCCGTACGAGGAAATCCGCCTCGGTACTTCAAGGCGGACAGATGTTGAATTCCAAGTTCGTACGAATGGAAGCAAAACGATACCTCAAATTTTCATCGATGACAAATGGATTGGTGGGTTTGAAGAACTGCTCAAATACGATAATGCCAATGAATTGGATTGGCGCTTGGGGTTGTGTGAACGCCCCCATGTATCCTTGGTGTCCCGCATTATGCGAGTTTTAACTGGGAAAATATACTGAGTCTGGTATTAAGATTCTTTCAAAGTGAAGCTGGTTACCATCTGCATGGCTTGACCGTGAGTAATTCGGCCGGAGTAGTCGCGAACCTCACCGTGAATAGTGACTCTTGCTCTAAAATCACATGTTTCAGTTGTATCTTCTTTCTGATGATGTTTATAGAAGTGAACACCAACTTTGTATTTTCCTGATGGCGCGTTCTCGATCCAAACGACATTTTCAACTGCGTTCTTACTCGTAGGTCTTACGTTCATATCAACGTCGAGTTCCCCTCTACATTCGCTCGTTTTGTTGTTGAAATAAATCCGTTCACCGGAAGGGCAGAATATGTGTAGATCAAGATCATTGTAGTCATCCCAAGCGAGTGAGATTTGGACTTCACCTGTCTTCCCCCCTTCTCTCTTGAGCCTCTGTTCAATATCGTCATTGACGATTTTGGATGATTCAACAACTTGTATCCCGCTACCGATCTCTTCAGTTTCAACAAATGCAGCATGCTGATTCAATGGTTCTTCATTCTGTTCAATCCACGTGGTGCGTAGGTCGATGGTCGAGCCAGTGAATTGGTCGTTGAGCGTATTATCTTCAATATCTTCTACCTGTTCTTCCGAAGATTTCGCATCAGGGGATGATTCTTCAAACAGTTCATCAACCATCAGTCGCAGAGAAATGAGGTTTTCATCTCTTTCTTGGTCTCTTTCATTGTATTCTTCTCGTTCTTGATGGGAAAGTTGGTCAATTTGACGGCTTGAATCACTCAATTCGGTTGCACCGCTGTTTGACTCGAGTTGAGATACATGTTCGCCGTTGGAGGCACCTTCAGTCAAAACAGTGTTGGATCTTCCTTTCGAAGTACCTTCGTCATGGCTTTCAGAGGTCGAAGATGGTTCATCAGGTGCATCCTTTATGGCTTTACCTTTCGAATTGAGTCTGCGAGGGGAGAGCGATTCCTTTGGTGCGTGTTTTTCTCTTCGAGCAGCAGCACTCAGCATACGGTTTCGAGTTTTTCTGGAGCGAATCAAAGAGTAGGCTAGACCGATAATGACGGCAAGAGTCGCCAATATCAGCCCTGTTGCCATCATCATCACCTAACACTTCACAGGAAATCAACTGTGAAGTGCGGCGTTGATTTTATCGAGAGTTTCCCTGCTTGGCCTCAATACCTCATTAGGTACGTCCACCAGTGGAGTATCTACTATGCCCATGTCTTCAGCAAGAGACGGCTTGGTGTTGTCGAAATACAGCAGTCCAGTAACGTGTTTTTGGCTGGACTCTGCTTCGTGAAGTGCTGTAAGTGCAGCTACTGCGTTGCCCGGGTCGTGTTCTGCAGAGATGGTCTCGAGACGAATGGTTGAACCGTCATGCAGTTCGATGTCTCTAAAGTGTCCTTCTGGAACTTCAATCTCTTCAACCGGATTGAAGTGAGGGATGTAATCAGCCATGTGCAGTGTGATTTCGTTTTCCTTGACGTATCCGTAGGAACGCATTGATTCGTCGTTATTGTTGAAGGTCACACATGGGCTGATGACGTCAATCAATGCGAATCCCTTGTGAGACATTGCTGCCTTGAGGAGCGAACCGAGTTGTTTCTTCGAGCCAGAGAACGAACGGGCGACAAATGTACAGCCGAGGTTGATAGCAAGTGCGCACAAGTCAATAGGTTGAGTTTTGTTTGGTTCACCCTTCTTTTTCTTTGAACCAATGTCAGCAGTAGCCGAATACTGTCCCTTCGTTAGACCGTAAACGCCGTTGTTTTCGACAATGTAGACCATGTCCATATTTCTACGAATGGCGTGTATAAGTTGCCCAATTCCGATTGAAGCGGAATCTCCGTCACCGGATACGCCAATGTACAACAGATCCTTATTGATTGCATAAGCGCCCGTTGTAACAGATGGCATACGGCCGTGAACGGTGTTGAATCCATGCGACTGACCTAGATAATATGCTGGTGTTTTGGAAGAGCAACCAATTCCGGACATCTTTGCTACACGGTGCGGTTCAATTCCGTTTTCCCATGCTGCCGATATGATGACATTGGAAATTTGGTCGTGTCCACAGCCAGGACACAGCGAAGATTTTCCGCCGGTGTAACTGTCCTTTGGTTCGTTCAAAACATTCAGTTTGATTGCGCGTGCTGGTTTATCGCTCAATTGTCTCCCTCCTTCAGGGTTTCAAGAATGAGTTTAGCGTAGATGCCGGCTCGTGGTGGTACGCCGTCACTGTATGCGACAGAGCGAACTTTTGTAATGAGGTCGTTCGGCAACTCCTTTCGCAAAATGCCGTACATTTGACCGTCGCGGTTGATTTCCAAGACAATTGTGGTTTCATGGCGGCGAATGAAATCTTCCACGCCGCTGTGCAATGGAAGTGCGCGCACTCTGCATTGGCTTACTTTGATTCCAGTTGATTCAAGAATGTCGTCGATTTCCTGAATGGTGTTTTCCATGCTTCCCAAGTAAATGATTCCGATCTCACATTCCTTTTCTTCACGAAGAATCGGTGCAGGCAGGTCGTCACGCGCACCGTCAATCTTGCGCTTAAGTCGCTGCATGAGTTCATAGTAATCGTCTGGTTTTTCAGAATAAACTCCCTTTGGGTTGTGCCCAGTTCCTCGGTAGAGGATAGGGTCCATGCCCGAGCCAGGTAGCGTGCGGTAGGGGATTCCATCGCCGTCAACATCGAGGTAGCGGCCAAAATCTTCGAACGCTTCAAACACCTCGCGCTCACGAACGACCTTTCCTCGGTCCATGGCTTGATCTGGGTATTCAAACCCTTCACAGGCCCAGCGATTCATGCCCAAGTCGAGATCGCTCAAACCGAACACAGGGGTTTGATAACGCTCGGAATAATCAAATGCTCTCCAACCAAATTCGAAGCACTCTTCGACGGTACCCGGTATGAGAACAATGTGTTGCGTATCACCGTGGCTGCCTTCGTAGAGCATGGAGATATCGGATTGTTGTGTTCGAGTGGGAAGTCCAGTTGAAGGTCCAACACGGTTGACATCCCAAAAGACTGAAGGGATTTCAGCGAAATAACCCAATCCAATGAATTCCTGCATGAGCGAAATTCCTGGTCCTGATGTAGCGGTCATTCCGCGGCCACCAGCCCAACCTGCGCCAAGAACCATACCAGCAGCAGCGAGTTCGTCCTCTGCTTGGATGACAGCGCATGTTGTGTTTCCATCGTCGTCGGTACGCAATTGTGGTATGTAATTGATAATTCCTTCAGCAAGTGATGATGAAGGTGTAATTGGATACCATGCCAGCATTTGGACACCGCCAAAAATACAGCCGAGTGCAACGGCTTCATTCCCTTCAATAAAGAATTGAGGCTTTTCAATGGTACGCTTTTCGACAACATATGGGTCGTTTTTAGCGAGGTTATCTTTGAAATAATCACGTCCAAGTCCCAAGGCGGTGATGTTCAGTTCGATGGCTGTTGCTTTCCCTTTGAATTGTTTTGCAACGGCGGCTTCGAGCTCTTCTTGGTCAATGCCAAGCAGTTCTGCAATCACGCCGACATAGATGATATTGGTGACAAGTTTGGCAATTTTCGGGTTGATTTTACGAGCCAATGCTGACATAGGAATGGGGTATGAGATTACATCTTCTCTGTTCATCTCCATCTTTGCATTTTCGTTCCATATGACGACAGAGCCTGGCTCAAGGCTTGCTAAATCTTCATCCCATGTTGCTGGATTGAGTAGAACTTGGATGTGAGTACGGTTGCCAGGGGCTTGGTATCCGTTGTCAGAAAGTCGAACAATGTACCATGTTGGTAGTCCGGAGATGTTTGATGGGAACATGTTTTTCCCACTTACAGGCACTCCCATTTCGAAGAGAGATTGGAGGAGAATGAGGTTTGCGGATTGCGAACCGGTTCCGTTGGCAGTAGCTATGTTGATGGTGAAGTCGTTTGCAATGGTCTCCATTGTGTGTTTTCCCCTGAGAGTAGTTCGGTGATGGTTCACTGGCCTCTCTTATGCTTGGGTTCAGCATACACTCTTTGAACATGTTGATGCGAATCTCCGCAAAAACCGAAAATTGAAACACATGAACATCCAATTTTTTACGCGACGCTCAAAACCTTTGCCGGTCTGGCGACTTCATGGCGGACAAAGCGAACAAGGCTGTATCGAAAACAGATATCGTGGACAAGAACAGTCCATTCGATTCAGAACAAGCTCGAAAGAAGGCTTGGACAAAGGCAGAGAAATCCATCGGTCTAGGTAAGGCAGAGGGTGCTCTTTTGACCCTTCGAGAAGTCGACGCGAAAGGCACTCATCCAACGACCCTTCGATTGGCGGGCGAAGCAACCCGAAAAATCGCTCAACGTGACAATTCGAAGTCCGAATACAGAAAGGCTGCATCACTCCTTCGAGACTCGGTAAAGATGAACCCTAAAGACAAGAAATCGAATGCAGCGTACAATGAACTGTTGAACGAAATGCAGGAAAAAGGAATCAGCCAAAGCATCTTGCCAAGGTTGGTGAACGACGGAACCCCTACTCTTGCTGGCGTCTTCGCTTTTGGAGCAGGCCTCCTCCTTCTCCTTGCGGGGGCAGGATTCCTCGCTAATCCTTCTTCGACGGGTGACGAGGTCATTTTTGAAATGTCATGGACCAATCCGAACGGGGTTCAAGAGACCGGCGAAGTCACCATTGAGTTGTATGAAGATGCAGCACCATTCCACGTTGCCAACTTCAAACAACTAGTCAGCGATGGCAAATATGACGATACAATATACCACCGTATCATAGCTGACTTCATGCTGCAAGGTGGCGATTTCACCAATTTTGACGGAACCGGAGGCCATGCAGTAGTTTGGTCTGGATACTGTAACGGTCAAGCTTCCTCCTCCGCCACACCTGACTGCGGTATCTCGGAATGGACGTTACCGGACGAAGCAAACAATGGATATGTCCACGAACCGTATGTGCTTTCAATGGCAAAAACCAGTGCTGCGAACACAGGTGGTTCCCAATTTTTCATCGTCTCTCCCGACTCTTCGCCATCGCACCTTGACGGAGTTCATACCGTCTTTGGAAAGGTCATCGAAGGCCAAGATGTCATCGATAAAATCGACGCAGTCGAGACCGGTGGAACGTCCGGAAGTGATCCGGTCTACACCGTATCGCTCAACAGCGCATCCTTTAGCGGTGAAAGTTCACCATGGTATCAGTTTTGGTAATGCCAATTCTTCGATTCAATTGAACGAGCCTATCCGAGGGTTTTCTTCATAGACATTGGCCTTTTGGGTTGAGCCATGACGACTCTTGACCCATACAATGCGCGACGAAGTCTATCGGTAGGTGGGGAATACTTTGCTCTCGATGGACTCGATGAGAACGGAATTGACACCTCTTCTCTTCCTTATTCGATTCGTATCCTCTTAGAGGGCGCCCTTCGAGGAAACGACGGATTCTTGGTTCGCGATGAAGACATTCGCAACATTGCAGGGTGGACTCCAAACGGTGAACGTGGAGAGATTCCATTCAGGCCCTCGCGTGTTATTCTTCAAGATTTCACCGGTGTTCCTGCCGTTGTTGACCTTGCTGCTTTACGAGACGCAATGGTCGAGATGGGTGGTAACCCTGAAAAGGTCAATCCACAGGTACCTGTCGATTTGGTCATTGACCATTCGGTTCAAGTTGATGTCGACGGCGGTCACAGCGATGCTTTACAATTGAATTTGGACATCGAATACCATCGCAATATGGAACGCTATACCTTCTTGAAGTGGGGTCAGCAATCCCTCGACAATTTCCAAGCAGTGCCACCATCTCGGGGTATTGTACATCAGGTGAACCTCGAATATCTGGCAAGCGTTGCCCGGCAAGAGAACGGCGTTTGGCTTGCAGACACGTTGGTAGGCACCGATTCTCACACGACCATGATCAATGGACTTGGCGTTCTTGGCTGGGGTGTTGGCGGCATTGAAGCAGAAGCAGTGATGTTGGGCCAACCAATCTACATGTTGGCACCGGATGTTGTCGGAATGCGCCTCAACGGTTCGCTTAATTCTGGCGTTACGGCAACAGACATGACGCTTCGAATCGTAGAGATGCTTCGGGAACACGGTGTTGTTGGCAAGTTTGTAGAATTTTTTGGCCCTGGAATGGTCGAGTTGACGCTTGCCGATCGTGCAACTATAGCGAACATGGCTCCAGAATACGGCGCAACATGTGGATTTTTCCCTGTTGACGGCCGAACGCTCGAATACCTACGACTCAGCGGCCGGGAAGACGATGCAATTGCAGGTGTTGAAGCCTATGCTCGCGCTCAAGGCCTTTGGTATTCAGCAGGAGATGCCGAGAAATCCTACACAGCCACACTGGAACTCGACCTCTCAACTGTTCAGCCTGCATTGGCTGGGCCAAAGAGACCCCAAGACAGAGTTGACCTTTCTGCTATGAAGTCCCACTTCCTTGAATCTCTAACCTCCGAACTTGGCCATCATGGTCATGGCTTAGCAGAAAAACACCTTTCCAACGGAGCAATTGTTACCAAAGACGGTCAAACCTATGACTTGAACCACGGAGATGTCGTCATAGCTGCTATCACCTCCTGTACAAACACATCAAACCCAGGCGTAATGCTTGCAGCCGGCTTACTTGCACGCAATGCTCGTGCACACGGTCTTGAAGTCAAGCCATGGGTCAAGACCTCTCTTGCACCCGGTAGCCGTGTTGTAACGGAATACTACGAAGCATCTGGGCTTCAAGAAGACTTGAATGCACTTGGTTTCAACAACGTAGGGTACGGTTGTACGACCTGCATCGGAAATTCCGGTCCACTCCCTGAATCCATTGAATCAGCAATCGATGAAGCGGGCCTCATTGTTGGCTCAGTTATTTCTGGAAATAGAAACTTCGAAGGCCGTGTGCATGGGAAAGTCAAAGCATCGTATCTGGCAAGTCCACCGCTGGTGGTTGCCTATGCATTGGCAGGTTCACTTGAAGTCGACTTGTCGACAGAACCTCTTGGCTACTCAAAAGACGGTACACCGGTCATGCTTGATGATGTATGGCCAAGCGATGAGCAATTGGAAGAAGCGTTGAAGGTAATCACGCCAGACATGTTCCGGCAACGGTATTCAGATGCAATGAATGAACCACGTTGGGACAGTATTCCCTCTGAACCGAGCCCCCTTTATCCATGGCAAGCAGATTCGACTTACATTCGATTGCCGACCTTCTTTTCAGGTCTCTCTACCGAACCACAACCCATTACCAGCATCGAGAATGCTCGGGTGTTACTAAAACTCGGCGATTCCATTACAACAGATCACATCTCTCCCGCAGGATCCTTCCCAGAAGATGGGCCGGCGGGTAAATGGCTGGTAGAACGAGGCATACCGAAAGGCGATTTCAATTCGTTTGGAAGCCGTCGTGGAAACCACGAAATTATGATGCGTGGAACCTTTGCTAACGTACGAATCCGTAATCAAATGGCTCCCGGCACTGAAGGTGGGTTTGCAACCGATTTCTCCACTGGCGAAGTCACTTCAGTTTACGATGCAGCTCATTCGTATGAAGGGCCTAAAGTGGTGCTCGCTGGTAGCCAATACGGCACAGGTTCCTCCCGTGATTGGGCCGCTAAGGGTACTTACTTACTTGGCATCAAAGCAGTAATTGCAACTTCTTTTGAACGGATTCACCGTTCCAACCTTGTTGGCATGGGCGTATTGCCAATGACGTTTACTGATGGCGAATCTCATGATTCACTTGGCTTGGATGGAACTGAATCGTTCTCTATACCTGTTACCAACGATGTCGAACCATTGCAAATGCTTACAGTCACTGCCGTACACCCAAACGGTACGAGCTCAACTTTTGAGGCTCGAGTGCGATTGGACACCCCTGTTGAAGTCGAGTATTATCGCAACGGTGGCATCCTACATACTGTCTTGAGGCAGTTAGCTAAACAAGAATGAGTTTGAACATCAACTTGAATACCTTTGACGCAACGGATTGAGAATGATGGCTGAGTTGAGAGGTCAAGTTCGCTACCGTTTTCGGGCTGATGAACACGATGTTCATGTTGTCCTTGAAGGTGAAGCATCTTGGGTGAAGAGACAGGTTTCTGACTTAGGTCTCGAAGGTGTTGGATGGACCATGCCCATCGCTACCGAGATGCGACCAACAAACACATCTGGAATCGATACTCCCGAATACGGTGACGAAGATTTTGACAACAATGACCCGTCTGCAATGCCTCAAAAACCAAAAGATATGGGGCCTACTCCAGACCCTTCACGCATACCGGTAGTGCGGCGACCAATTGGACAACTGAATCTTACTGAAGAATTGGATCTTCTCGGTCTCGAAGCGCCCGTACGGCCCGACCCAATCGAATTGATGGAGGCGTTGGAAGAAATGGAACCGCCTCGTCCAGTACAGGGTGCAATGAGCGTCGACCCAATGGCGGAAGCATGGCTTCGTGAATTACTCAGTCTTGTGGTCAGAGATTATGGGATTACAGCCCTTAAAACAGAAGACATCGAAGAAATTGCGAGTAAGCGCCTCGGTGATCGAGAAGGAACGAAACTCGAAGTTTGGTTGGAGTCACTTTTCACTGCTGGTAAACTGGTCAAAGTTCACGGTGGAGATGCAACGGGATGGGGCCCTTCTCCCCGCTGGTTGTCTGGAAAATTCAGTTAATCAGTCTTGACTTTTCTTTCGTTTTCCCGAAATATTTTTGTCGCTATTTCTAAAGCGATTATCGAAGCACTGCGTTGCAATTTATTGTTTTCAGCCTAGAACTTGAGAGCAAAGGAATTAAAGTGCAACAGAGGTTGGGGAAGGATAGTGATGTTGATGATTCCCAAGAACCACCACCTCAAAAGCCGCGCCCTAAGCATTTCACTTGTCATGCTGATGTTACTTTCGACCACAGCAGCAATCGCTTCAACTGCGAGTGCATCCATGGCCCGTTCATACACGACAAACCGTGACCCGCAAGATGTTGCTATTGGCGATTTCAACTGTGACGGACACAATGATTTGGCAATGGCGACCGACGGAACCCACACCATCAGTATCCTCTGGAACGATGGTAACGGCGATTTTAGCGAGCGTCAAGACATTTGGGTCTCCAAGAACACCAGCCGTAACGCCGAGTGGGACGAGTTTTCAAATGTACAATTCATCGAAGTTGGTGAGTTCACTGGCGACACTGCAACAGACATTGTCATCTATCAGCGAAATAATCCTTTCAAGACCGATGATAACGGTGCACCTGCCGGCGATCCTGGAAACGTAACCATCATCGAAAACGGTGGTTGCAACGAAAAATCATGGAGCATTGGCGCTCGTTTCACTCACTTCTACGCTTGGGATTTGACAGTGGGTGACGCAGACCAAGACGGTAACGATGACGTGTTTGTACTCGATCTGCTCGGTGACTTGGCAACACAACGGGTCGTCACATACCGTGGTCCAATCACGAGCAACACACAAGGTACAATTACAACGCTTGGTTCCTCCACATCAGACCGATACCAGAATTTGGAAGTCGGCGACTGGGGCGAAACGGAGACAGGAGGCCTTTCGGGCACATGTACGGATGATGACTTGTGGTTGCAGCGCGGGGAAGGTGTTGACTATAGAACTGGCCAGGTCACAAACCCTGGAAACGACGACAACATGACCATCATTGAATTCAGTTGTCTAACCAACACTTATCCTGCCACCTTGACATTCAGTGCAACGAACCCTCCACTAAACTCGCACGTCGTCAACATGAACACCATCACATCCCAAAACTTCGATATTGGAGACATGGACGATGACAATGTTATTGATTCAATTGTAATGATGGACAGCAATCTCGAGAATG
>JABGTJ010000060.1 GCA_018691345.1 Methanobacteriota archaeon | reverse complement strand
TCACTCTTCAACATCCAGGTATTCTCGAACCAGTTCTCTTGCTGCTTCGTCTTCAATTCCTTTCGCTGACAACAACCAGTGAATGTATCGAGGGTCTTCGGCTTGAACTTCGAGGATATCCCTGCCTCGATGTCTTCCGAATGCGAGAATCATTTGATTTCCATCTTTGCGGATTTTTCCAATCTGGTCGACCGGTTCTAAATCCCCTAAACCCCGTCCCAATTGGCTTGCATCAGATGAGATGTTGCCGTGAACAGCCCAACGTTCGAGTTCCTCGAGCGAGTGTCGAAACGATGGCGCATGGTCGACAGATAGTCGCCAAAAAAGAAGCAATGATGCAGCAGCATCGGCAGCAGCGGTGTGCGCATTCTCTAGGGAAATACCATTCCGAGCGCACAATGCCCCAAGGTTGTGCGGCCGAGGAAGTTTGAGTCGTCGAACCAACTCATAGGTGTCCATGACCGCTTTTGGACGTGGCATTCGCTTTCCAAGCCGTAGAAATTCACCTTCAAGCATCTCAAGGTCGAACTTCCGGACATTATGTCCAACGATAACTGAGCCATCGATAAGTTCGGCGACTTCGTCGACAATGGTCGAGAACCTTCCTTTTCCTCGAACATCGCTGTCGTAAATACCGTGGACATTACTGGCCCCATACGGTATTGGCCTACCCGGATTGATAATTCGCTCATAATGAATAGGTTCGCCGTCCGGTGCAGCACCAATGAGAGCAATTTGCACGATTCTATCTGAAGATGTAGAGATGCCCGTGGTCTCCAAATCAAAGGCGAGCACGCGCTCACCGTCAAGGATATTCGGGGCCATAAAGGACTAACAACGCTGACCCCCCTTGAACATCTCGCTGTATTCTCAAGCAACAGTAAAGCCCATATTTTGTCTTCACTACCGTGGGAATATGGGCTTCCTCGACCGTTTCAAACAAGCCTTTGGCGCAAAGGCCGAAAATACAGAGCCGGCCGAGCTGGAATACCGTGACCCCCTCGAGACCCAGATGAGCAAAGATCACGCTGCTCGTCAGCAAAGCGTCATCGACGAAGCGATGTCTGAACTTGAAGGTGAAAACCAACAACTCAAGCCAGAGCAAGTATCGGATTCACCACCAGATTACGATGTTGGGGAGGTTGAACTGGAAGACTTGTTTACAGAAGAAGAAACCGAATCGGACCACTCTTTACTGAACATAATTGAACACGAATCCGTAGAAGAAATGGGCGACCACCTTGAATCGGTTCAGATTGTAGGTGATTTGCCCGAAGAAGTAGAACTCTGACGGTAATTTCACACTTTACGAAACGGAATCAGGCCGAGAGTATCGCCCCAAGAATTAGATAGGGTGGGTTTTCAGCAATTTCCATGTGGCAAGGAAATCCCGGACGTAGGCTCCGTTCTCTTGCCATGGTGGCTTTACTTGTCTGT
This sequence comes from Methanobacteriota archaeon, assembly GCA_018691345.1. Classification (GTDB taxonomy): domain Archaea; phylum Thermoplasmatota; class Poseidoniia; order Poseidoniales; family Poseidoniaceae; genus MGIIa-L1. The sequence goes on along the minus strand of JABGTJ010000060.1, from coordinate 8,673 downwards.
TCCAGTCTTGTTGCTGGTTGCACCAGTGGGCTGAGTTCCACCGTCGACCCTCGTGCAAACCTTACAGCATATCCTCTTCAAATTCAGGAAGGCGAGACGGTCACTTTCGATGCACGATCTTCTGAACCCATCGAAGGCATCATCACCGAGTACTTGTGGGATTTTGGCGATGGGCAAACCAGTGAGACTACCACAGGCTTTACTTCACACCGGTATTCGACGTTCGGAATTTTTTCCGTTAAATTGACCGTCGTTAACAATCAGGGCGGCGAAGATTCAGCAACATCAATCATCAACGTCAACGGAGCTCCAGTCCTCAATCTCACTTACCCCGAATCAATTCGTTCCGGCGACTCGGTGATGCTTGACGCAAGCAGAAGTTCGGACCCTGAAGGCGACCTTCTACGCTACGCTTGGGATCTGAATTGGGGAGAAGATAGCGATGGCGATGGCGATATGCGAAACGATATTGATGCTTCAACGGAAACAGTCCTGCTACCTACCAACCGTTCAGGCACCATCCAGTGCAGTCTAACCGTAACCGATTCTGCTGACGCATTCATCAAAGAATTGTTTTCACTTGACATTAAATCTCGCAAATATGAGGTATCTTGGGAATCCAAAGAAGTGGAATTCACATGGGATGAATACCTCGATCAAGGCCAAGAGTGGCAAGGAAACATCACTCCTGGTGCCGAGGGAAGGGTCGTCAGTTTCAACGGTCTTCTTGAACTCCAACAAGACGTTCTCGCTCCACAAGACAACTTTACCCTTAGCGTCTTGATTGTCAACGATAACTACGAAAAGAACGCTCAGACCGGTGGTGGAAACTTAACTGCGAACGAATCCGCTTCTGCTTCTTTGTCTGCCGACAACATGAACCCTTCAGGTGAAGACGGAATCTATGATTCGGACTCAGCAGAACTTCTTCTTGAACAATTACTGATGGCTTCGGGCACTCGCAAAGGGCAGGGGACATGGGTTTGGTCCGTTACGGCTCAGCAAGCAGACCCCGACCCATTGTTTGAAGGCACACCCGACCCGGATCCTGGAAACGATTGGACGCTCACCGTCACAATTACTGTTCTTGTGCCAAAACTTACAGAAATCGCCTATGAGTGACCACTTTGTTCGATAAAAAGGTGTAAGAAGCGGGAGCACTTCGGATGAGTTGGTTGCCATGGTCGATACCGTAGAAATTAGCCGAGTAAATATTCGCGATTCCCTTTCAGTCGATGTTTCAGTCTGGATGAACCATCCAAACGACATGGACTTCCGCCCGTCGCTTTCCGTTTCCGGAACCACATTCACCATCAGCAACCAATCCGACGGCTCTTCGCTTGCATCTGTTGAACTTGACGAGGCCCAAATGGAAGCGGTCGTTCGAGACCAAGCAGCTGAACTTCGAGTTAAATTCCAAGTACAAGGCATGCACGGTCGATTGAAAGATATTCACCCGATTATTGCCGATGGTAAGGCAAAGAAACTCGCCACTGCTAACTGGAAAACCACTCAAAACGTTTCATTTGAGTGATTTTCTCCCCATGGGACTGCCACGGTTTCTTTCATATGGGTTGACAGAGTTTTTCGATTTATGTCTCCTCAGAAAAAAGGCAAAGGTTCTCAAAAGAGAGCAAGATTTGAACGATTAAAGAAAGAAATACTCAATTTCGTTGGGGCAAACCCCGGGTGTTCTGCCCAATCGATAGTTGCCAATCTAAGCCATGACCGTTCAATGCGAAACCATGGCTTAACGCCGCGAAAAGTTGGATTTTTCATCCCTCGGCATCTCTCGGAATACCTCGTCTGGTGGCAAGATCACACCGCAGGACGTCGAGTATACGGCGAGTCAGGTTGTACCGAGGCGCCCAAAATTCAGCGAATCTAAAGATTTTAACGGGGTTTAACTCATTATCTAGCGCGATGTGCGCAGGCCATGGGAAAGTCCGTTGCGGCGTATTTTGACCTCGATGGTACTCTTTTAGACGCATCGAGTGAAAAAACATTGACCGCTTATCTGGGCCGAAAGCGCCCGTGGAGAATACCATACGGCGCTGTAGCATGGGTATTGGGCCTCACCTCAAACTTACTCAGGGGCCGTTCTCTCTACGATGCCGCCCGAAACCGTGGACATTTTTCCCTCGCTTCATGGAGCGTCCTTGAATCGTTCTCAAAACGCATCGCTAATGAGAATCTTTCGAAAAAAATTACACAAGAGGCTCAGGATTCACTACGCTGGCATAAGTCCCAAGGACATCGTGTCGTCTTGGTTACCGCCACGATTGCTCCAATGGCTGAAGCCATGGGCGAAGTTCTTGGAATGGATGCAGTTTACGGCTGTGGCCCAGATGTAAGAGAGGGTATTCTCAGTGGTTCAGAACGCGGATGGTCGGTCCCTCGGCGCAAAGGTAAGATTGCCATTATTGAAGCAGATGCATTGCAACATGGCCATGAACTTGAGGAATGTTATGGCTATGGTAACACGATGGCCGACTCTTGGTTTATGCGAATTACCGGTCATCCAGTCGCTATCAATTCCAAAGGTTCGTTTCGACAATTTGCTGAGGACCAGAAATGGGATATGCACGATTGGAAACTAAAATCTTGAGGCAGCGGCTGCACTCAAACAGGACAAGAGCGGCCCCACCGCGATTCGAACACGGGTTGCTGGCTCCGCAAGCCGGCGTGATATCCAAGCTACACTATAGGGCCTTGTAGTTCGGGCCACTAACCGATTGGATATAAGCGCAACGGGTTGCTTTTCGGGGGTTCTTGATGGACTGAATACAAGCCTTCATCATAGAAAGGCCCTTGGTCGTATCATGGCGGTCCAACTCTCTAGGCGTGTGGATTTCCCAATGATTGACAGCGCCCAAATTGCGTACTTCCCGCGCATTTATGATCTGGCTCACCGTTTTTTCGAAGAATGCTGGGAGCCAATCTGTGGAATACCTTACCCGACGATGTTACTCGAAAGGAAAATTGGTTTTCCAATCGTCCATATTGAAACTGATTTTATCACTCCTTTACGGTATGGAGACACCGTACATGCCACCATTTGGCTTACGAAAGTTGGTTCGAAGTCATGTACTTGGTCGTATAAATTTCACAACCAGAACGAAGAAGTCGTTTGGAAATCTTCCCATGTCACCGTATGCGTAGATATGGATACGATTTCCCCAATGGTAATTCCTGAAGACATTCGAGCAGGTTTGCTCAACCACACATCGGAGGCGGAAGAATGACTCAATCTCCTTCTGATGAAAATTCGAACACCATCAGTGACAGTGTCATCATGGGCGACGTCCATCAACATATCACTGTAAATGCTGAGGAAAAAGACCAAGACATCGATCTTGGATTTTCTATGAGAATGGATGATAGCCAACCAGAATCTGAAATACCCTCAGATTTGTTTGCGGTTCGTCCGGATACCAAAGGACCCAGAACAGTAGGCATATTGCTTCTTTTCGGCGCCTTGGTGTTGCTGGGCCAAGCGTATGGAGACATTGGACTTCACAATGCTACAGACCTTTCAACCGAAGAAGTCGGATTGATACTTGACGTACCGAACAGTCAAGGAGATGGCAGCAGTGAGGTCACCGTTGAAGAGTATCAAACGTTCCATGATGCTGCTCGAGATTCAGGCGGTTATGCTCTCAGAGGCTACGGACTGGTCTTTTCAAGCCTGCTGTTAATTACAGGGGGTATCATGTTGATTTTCCTTAACGGACTTGGGGCCAAACTTGCCATCAGCGGAGCGAGTATAGGACTCATTACCGGGACAGCGGGAAGCCTCATGATCAAGGGGGCAGCAGATACTCATCTCGAAGGAGTTTTGTTGCTGACGTATGAAATTACAACCTATTTCTGTGGCGTTTGCATGGTGATGTGCCTCGGAATAGCAGCCTTGCCAATGATCAACGCCCGAGCCCGCCTTGCACTCTATCCCGGGAATAAAGTCGCACTAAGTGTAGGCGAAGAAAAATAATCAGTCGGAACTTGGCCGCGGCCATTTTTTCGAGAGTACTTTCTTCAAATCATCGTCCATAGTAGCGTTCCACCAATCACTGCCTTGCCAGATCGCGTACCTTCCACGTATCCCTCGCAAATCGGCTCCAGCGAATTTACAATTTCTAAAGTTTGAAAGATTGAGTCTTGCCTTTCGCAAATCGGCTCCACGGAAGTCCGAGCCATCGAACGCTGATTTCATCAAATCAATTTCCACCATTGATGCTCTCTTGAAGTTGCATTTGGTGAAGTCCCCCTCAGTCAAGTCTGCGTTGTCGAGAATTGCCCTGCGGAAGTTCGAACCAGAGTGCCTCCCTTTGCGTAATATCGCTTCTTTGTGATTTTGGAACGACCAATCCAGCACCTCTCCAGCTTCACTCTCCGATTCTCGAGGGTCGTCCCCTCCGCCGCCTGACATGACCATCTGAACGCCTCACTTGGTTGAACGCTTGTTCAGATGTTCTTGACCTTCTGGACTGAGCACAGCATATCGATTCTTATCCTCGCTACCGCTTGGAATAATCAAGAATTCACGCTCTCGCAATCGATTGTGGTAGAGTGAAAGGTTTCCAGGTGATTCAATACCAGCATCTTCGAACAATTGGTTGATGACGCGTGGAGGGCTGTCCAGGATGCTCTCTACATCTCGAAGGTAGTGGATGGCCCCGAGCACTTGGTCAGGTTTTCTTTTGAGGGAATACGTTTCTATCAGGGTTTTGAAATCAGCGCCTCTGCCCGGCAACCCAGATGCTTTTGCAGCATCCACAGCAGCATTGAGTACCTCTTCGCGGGCCACTTTCAATCGTCCGATCATTATGCTCCAAGAATCATCTTGGCGTAGGTGAGAGAGCCTTTCTTCTATTTCAGCCGGAGAACCATCCAATTCAAATTCGACGTCACCTGCAGTTACAGATATCTTAGCAGACCTGTCCAAATTGACCCCTCTTCACAAGACTCTATTCGCACGTCTCACTTAATCCTTTAGCGGGATACATCCGCCATTTTTGCGCATGAATGAAGCAAGGCTTGAAAACCTCACCTCTTTCTTTGTGAACTACAAGAGGGCTGCGCCCTCCTCTGTGAGGTCTCAAAATGGAATTAAATCGATTCACAACATTCTTTGTTTTGTTTTTACTTGTTTTTTCCCAATCAGGGGCATTATTTTCTGCGAGTGCAAACGGTCAGGGCGGCTCAGTGTATCTTTTTTCGAACGGTTCGGGATCAATTACAATCCCCTTGGTTGCAAACCAAACCGATACGAATTTTTCATTGGAAGTCCCGAGAAATGTGACGTTTGAGGCTGCGCATTTCTACATTAACGTCGACCATAACGACGCATCCCCCGGTCAAGTAGCGCTGGATGTCAATCAAGACGGCGTTAAAGAATGGGCGTTTGAAGGCGCAGGTTTTGGCGACATTGGAAATCAAAATACCTTCTTTAACGATTATACTGCGGAAGACGTCTATTCAACTGGTGGCGCTTCGTCGATGCCGTTTTACATCCCTTATGCTTCTTCAATTGAGACCGCAACTGCCTCGTTGAACTTCACCTCTGAAGTTTCAGCGGGACTGCGACAAACCGGCCAACTCACAACCTATGAGTCCGGAGATTTCGATAACGACAGTTTTGATGAGATTGTCGTATTGTCGACAGTCCAATCCGTGACGAATTCTCAAGCAGCGATTTCAATCCTTGACTGGGACGCTACTGCGGGAGTTACTTCCTCTTCGTGGGTTCCTACATGCGGCTCCAGCAACGCTCTTTCAGTGGCAGATATTAACGGCGACAATTATTCAGATGTAATTTCAGTAGCTCCTTCAGCAAATCTCGTTTGCGTCCATCTTTACGACGCTAACAACAATACTTTGGGTAACGCAACACCTATTTCGCTAAGCTCTGGTCTCATCTCAGCACTTGTGGGCGATATTGTCGGAAACGGTGGAGCGGATATTCTCTCAATTCACCAGAACGGAATTGTATCGTTCCGCGAATACGATACAAGACGAAACACTTTTTCCGATAACTCCACTGTTACCATTGACATAAACGGGACTGCAACACCGGCTCAACTTGTCGGCCTTACCGGTGACTATTTCGAAGGAAGTCAAGGTGATTTTACACTTATCGTTGTTGATTCACTGGGCCATTCAAGCCAGATAAGTTGGAGCAACGGGGTCATTTCCGCAACCGGGGATACGATGGATGGCTTGAGCGATAACCTCGTTCTTGGCGACATTGATTTTGACGGCGATATCGATATTTTCTCTCCAACCCTCCAAGGCTACACTCTTGCAGAAAACACCGCCTCTGGCTGGTCGACAACATCCGTTCTCTCAAACTTGATTTTCGATAACACAACTATGGCAGACCACGATAACAATGGGGCTATGTCGCTTTTCGTCCCTCAATTGGACTCGGTAGACGGTAACGCTCAAACCTTGGATGGGAACCTAACCATGTACAACATCACCCTGTCTTCAGTTAATGCTACTATGGATACACTTGAACCTTGGACTTCCCCAACCGATTCCATGTTTGTGGATATGAATGGTGACGGACAGATGGAGCATATCGTTTCAGCAGGTGAAGACACAGTCTTTGGTTTGTTTATCGGTTCTTGGGAATCAATAGGCGTGGATTTTGATCTTGACGGACAACTCGACTTGACTGCCGAAGGTTACGCTGGCGATAACGCACTGGGTACGAGTCCACTTTCGGTTATTGACGATCTCAGCTTGATGACCAATTTACTGGTGTCTCAACTCTCTTCACAATCATCACAACCGATGGATTACGACATTGAAATGACCCCACTCATCTTCGACTTCGCAAGTATGGGGCACGGTACTTTCAACGTTAGTTCGTTGGACATCGGCTACGATATGGACTTCCTTGTTGAGAATAATCCTGCAGCACAAGGAAACCTCACCAACATCATCAATCAGCTTCAAACGGCCGGCAGTGGCACGATTGTTATCGATTTACCGTTCACCTCTACGAAGAACGGCAGTTTACATGCTTCGGGGCTCAGTGCAGATTACATCCCCGGCGCACCAAATCTCGCTTTACCGCCTGCACCTGTTTTACAACTGGAAATCTTGACTCACGAAATGGTGTCCTTTTCATGGCAAGACGAGATTGAGTTTGGCGATGGCTTCATTGAATTTGAAGTGTTTAGAGTTGTTTCAGGGGGAGTTTTAGACCTCAACAACCCAACCCTCTCTACCGAAATAAACTCGACCATAGACCCAAATTTTGCCCCTGGTGAGTCTTATGATTATGTTGTACGCTCGTTGCACCTCTACGGGGTGACCAGTAATCTTTCAGCCCGTCTTTCTGTTACAATTCCTTTCCCTGCTCCGCCTTCAGCCGTACAAGGAATGACCGTCGTCGACACCCCTGACGACAACGGAAGCTCGTTTGACGTGGCTTGGAATGCATCTTTAGATGCACCTTCCGAGTACAGGGTCTTTGTCGAGGCGTTTGAAATCTTGACGTTAGAGAACCTGACGGAATTAGCAACTACGACGACATCTTCGGCGTCTGGCACCTTTTCCATGAACATTACAACGACCGGCGACGGCACTCCGCTGATCGACCGTACTGACTATTGGGTCGCTGTTGTGGCTTACGACGAATACGGCAATACCTCGGAACAGTTTTCATCGGTAGGCCCAGTCTATACATTGAACAATTCGCTACGGCAATCAAACCTAACCCTCAATCTTTCATCTTCGGGCAGTTATAGTTCGACGTCCTTCGAGATGAGCGCTCTTGATTCATTGAACATCACCGTGACGCTCGTCAGCGAAGGATTGCCTCTTCCATCTCAAGACCTTACCATGCTGTTTGAAGCAGGAAATTTCCTTTATTCAATGCAAGGCACAACCGACGAAAATGGCGTTTGGTACGCTGTATCGGCCGATGATTTAACAGAACTTTCAGCCTCCTTTTCCGAGTTCCTCGGTGAGGCAAGTATCTCTGTTGACTATGCAGGAACCGCAGGTTCAGAATCGATTCAACCGGCTGATGAATCATCTCTCATTCTCACGGGGATGGGCGTGCTTAGGGCTACGCTCTCTCACTCCTCCGAACCAGTCGAATTGAACGAGACAGGCTACTATTCTGTTGAAGCAACGATTACGCCAGAATTGCCATCACAATCCTCCGTATTGGCGAACGTAGAATACGATTGGAATCTTACCAATGAAACTGGAAACATCACTGAATCTGGGACTGTGGAAGTCAAAGGCGGGAAAGTTTCCCTCACGGGAATCTCCAATGCTCACGGGACTCTTCATTTCGCTCCATCAGACGGCCAAAGCTGGTTTTTAGTCACCCCTGAATCCTATTCGTATTCATTCGCCGCTCATACTGTGAACGAAACCGAGAATGGAACGGAGAATCAAACGACAAACCAAACGGATAACCAGACCAATCCTCCTGCATTCCCCGATGTTACCCTTGCAGGTTCAGTGTCTTGTGAAGCAGTAACCTATGCTTGGGAAGGGGACGGTACCGATTCTCCAATCACTTGTACCATCACCAATCCAAATCCATTTGCCGTCCAAGTCGGATTTACCTGGAAAAACATTCCAACAATCCTTCCTCCAATTTCATTCGAGCCATCTCCGTTGCCTAGCAGCGGACCCGTCCTCACC
>JABGTJ010000113.1 GCA_018691345.1 Methanobacteriota archaeon | reverse complement strand
CCAACTCTCCCGAGTTTTCATCTTCACCCATGGAATATTCTCATACGCATCTCAATTAACTCTTACCCATACATCGGTTGCTCTTTGCGTAATGCCAGCGTTGGGGCTGCCATCCACTCCATGATTCGCTGTGTGATGGAGTGGATTGATCTCCGTCGAATTGTATGGATTAAAATCGCAAGGTTTTGTTTTCCATTCAATTCTTTTTACGCAGAGTGACCATGAGTATGACAACAAGCAAGACAACACCTCCAATCCCACCACACAGAAGGGCTTGGCCGCCGATTGAGTTCGATATGAAATCAGGTGTTGAACTTCCAAGTAGCGATTGGTTTTGGTAAAATATGACTTTTTGAACGCTTGTGGTCGTCAAACAATCACCGTTTTGGCAACCTAATTCACTTTCCACAATGACGTTGACTTCTATTTCAAAAATGTGTCTCCCACTCGAATCTACTTGCCAATCCGAGCCATCACTGGGGCTGTAGACCGTCATTCTAAATCGTTCAGGAGTTTGAACTGAATCGACTTGTATGGTGCTTGATGGCAGGGAAAAATCGGCACCGTTCATTTGCGGATAATCAAGCCGAACATTGAATTTGTCCATTCCGTTCCCGGTGTTGTACAATAGAATTTCTAAATCCAAATTACTACCTGTTTTTACCTCGATAATAGGTGACTCCATCTCGACATTAAATTCAGCAAATTGCATAATATTTACAATATTATTCGATTCTGACGACGCAATATTTGGGGGTGGAAATCCACTTGTTTCTTGTACGGTTGCGGTCACCGTCAAAGTTCTCGCTTGTGTATTCATTCGAGAAGATGCTCGAACATTGACCTGAAACTCTTCTTCACCGCCTGCGGCAACAGTGACCGAGCCTGGTGCTGCAACAGCTAATCCATCCGCTTGCACCTCGATTTCTATTTTCTCGACGTGGATGGTTGGATTGCTAACTGTGCAGATCGTGTAACTTGTCAACGAAGCCCCAGGGCCAACTTCGATATCAACTGAGCCACCATCAACGGGATTACATTCTAAATCCACTGCAGCAACAACTGATTGGCCGGATGAATTCCCGATGAATGGGACTGAGAGTGCGAAAATCAGCAAGAAAAATACCACCAACCTGCTACGCATACAATTCCTACAGGTGTCTGTTACTTGATTATATTCCCAGTAATAGGATTTCATGGGAGTTTGTGTGAATGTCTTGATTGGATGCATTTCACAGCGCTCACAACTCAAAATAATCTCATTCTACTCATCTGAACTTTGGCAAACATGACTTCGTAGCGCCGATGTATCCGAATGCCGTATCATAACGGAGTGTCACACGAACAGTTCGAGTTTTATTTCCACCGCTAAAGCCTGCAGAAAGCGTAACTTGAAGGCGAAAAAGGAAATCGCATATCATGGAGGTTCACTGCCCGCTTTCTCAACACGAGCAAAGATGGCTTGATGCCGGCATTATCAAATTCAACACAGGTAGCTATTGGCACGCCCACGAGGACTGGGAGGAGATGTGGAAGTCACTCAAGGCTAGGGGTGTTGAGCAGCGTTACATCTTGGGAATCCAAGGACTCATTCAAACGACAGCACTGATGCTCCAATACGAGCGGCAAAAAACTCAAGGTGTCATCAAAATGTGGAGTAAATTAACCGATAAAATCGGCACGCCTGAATCACCCTTGTTTGAGATGTTGTGGTGTGTTAAAGTTCCCAAAGTGCTTCAAGATGTTCTCCCTTTTCATGCCGATGCAATCGCTGATGAACCAACGTGGAATCTCAATCCAAACGCAGTACAGATGTGAAGTGCAATTGAGGACTCGCTTTTCTTCAGTTCGCATGAAGGTAATAGGCAGTATTGATTGCAGCAGCAAAACTGATCCATGCGAGATAAGGCCAAACGAGCATCGATGCTGTGGGAAGGTGAGCATAGGTGAGGTATGCATAGATGAACGTAAAGACAATCATCAAGGTAATCATTACCAGTGACAGGAGATAACGTTCGGAATTGAAGACAGAAGGCCAAGCTAGATTCAGTGCAAGTTGAACCAGGAATAAGGCAATGATAGCCTTGGAATGTTTCAACTCCTCTCGGTGATTCAATACGGAACTGAAACTAAAGGCAATACAGGTGTACAGAACAGCCCATATCGGAGCGACAACCCATCCAGGTGGCTGGAAAAACGGTTCGTATTCTGAATCAAAAGTCATCGAGTTCCCCTTACGACCAGTATGATACAATATAATCCTGTGCTAGGCTTCATGATTCTGCGTAGAGAGTTCATCCGACTCATTTGAACCTTGGCAAACATGTTTTTATTGCTCCGATGCCATTGTCACCTGTTTCGCATCAATGGAAAAAAACGGTTGCGCTATGTGTTGATTGTACTGCAGCAGTCTCTTTTTACTTCTCTCTTTACTTCTGTTTGCATCATGAAGTGAAAAACATTCTATTATAACTCATACGTTAATTTTCACACGCTATGAGAAAGACGATTGTATGTTTGATGATGACCCTACTTTTAGCCGCTAGCCTTCCGCTTAATTCGAGTGCAGGCCCGTCGGATGACATACCAACAAACGCTGCAGGTACAGGCGTACATGACTCTCTGGTTGCAGCACTCGCTCATGCGGGGCTTGTCGCCACACTCCAAGGTGCTGGACCGTTCACGGTCTTCGCGCCTACGGACCAGGCTTTTGCCGCTGCAGGTATCGATCTGGCTGATTTTGATACGCCCGAAGAAAACGCTACTTTGTCAGATATTTTGCTTCACCACGTCTACGCTGGTGAGGTTCCAGCAAGCGCAGTCACCGACGGTATGCTGGCGACGATGGTTAACGGCGACAAGGTAAAGTTCGGCGTTAGTGGAGGCACAGTTACCGTCGGCACGGCTACTGTAACTACCGCTGATGTCATGTCTTCGAATGGAATCATTCACGTCATTGATACCGTCTTAATCCCACCAGTCGACATCCCAGCGACTGCTCAAACCACGACTATTCACGATTCATTGGTCGCTGCAGTCATTCAGGCGGACCTTCTCACAACTCTCCAAGGCCCGGGACCGTT
>JABGTJ010000019.1 GCA_018691345.1 Methanobacteriota archaeon | reverse complement strand
TCCAGATGATTCTTCACCAGCGACTGGGACGTGCTTTACGAGGTAAGCCCCAAACAGTGTGTCGTACAATCCTTGCTTGAGAGCACTGCGACTCTTGAAAGAAGCATTCACGAAATAAACGGCAATGAATGCAATACCAAGTAAGGAAAAGATCGATGCCCATATCTGTTCTGAGCCTTTGGTATTCGTTACCGACTGTAGATTGATCAATAGGGAAATAACCCCCATCAGTGCAAATATCCCTGTCGAGTAAACGAGGAGTGCGTGCAAGAAAATAGGTTTGTTTCCAGAGGAGTTGACGTTTTTTGTACGTGATACGAAGTTACCGAGTGTGCGGCCGGACATGACTGGCACGACAACTAAATTCATGATCAAAGCAGCAAGTGCAATAAGAGCGAAAAGGGTCGTAATCATGCCAGCAGCATCGAGAATGGCTACAGAGAACAAAAACGCAAAAAGTGGTCCGAGGTTCACTACGAAATTCGTAAACCATGTGATTCGTCGGGCGTTTGCGGAAGCAATCTCAAAGTTTTCAGGCAAACCTTGAGGTCGAGCCTTAGGTTGCTTCACTGCAACAGGCTCTGCCATTATCGCTGCAACTGGAGGAGTCGTTGCAGTCTCAGCTTTTGGCACTGCCTTAGCGACTGCCTTTGCCTTTGGTACTGCCTTTGCGACCGCCTTTGCTGTAGGCACTGCCTTAGCGACTGCCTTTGCTTTTGGCACTGCTTTTGCGACTGGTTTCTTCGTCGCCTTTGATCCAACATCGCTTGCCTTGTCGAGTAATCCCATTCTTTCACTTCCTTACTGTCCATCACCGCTGCCCGGTTGATAGAGGGTTGCTACTGAACTGTAGACTTGGAATTCTGGTGATGAAACAAATGAGTTGATAGAATCTTCATCCATATTGCCGAGTTGTGCATCCACGATAGAGACGAACTGTGAACGGAGATCATCATCAGCAGCACTCGGATCTTCACCAACTTGCTGATAGACAGAGAAGTCCTCACTCGCTATAAATTCAGAGACTATGTCCTCTGGAAGTGCTGAGCCGAGCAAGTCATCGACAATCGATACGAACTCAATGAATACGTCTTCACCAGAATCATCTGCAACAACAGCCTCTTGAACTTCAGTGGATGCAGAGTCGCCTTCGTGAAGCATGGATTTAATCGACTTACGTTCATTCATTAGACCTTCAAGAATTGGACGTAATTGTGAAAGTACAGCAGAGTCACCCGATGCTTTGGCCGCTTGGTACTCTGGGCGCAGTGTGCGGATTTCGTTTTCAATAGCCGAAAGTTGCGTTTGAAGGTCGTCATCATCCTCTTCAATGAGTTGGACAACTGGCGCATCTCGGATTTCTGAGAGTTTTGCTTCGCGGTCCTTCTTGCGTAATACGACGATTTCACGGTCAAGAGAATGTCCAAATCGGTCAGCATACCGGTCCAAAAGTGAACCTGTATCCTTCTTACTCAATCGGTCGATGTGACCGTAGATTTGTTGGAGTGGTTTGTCGGAGCGCTTCGCCCACATTTCACCGTACTCGCTCGAAGAGGCTGGAGCAGGCTCCGGTGCAGCGGGAAGTGGAGCAGGAAGAGGTGCTTCGGGAAGTGGTAGAGGGGTTGGTGCGTCTGGAAGCGGTAGAGCACCGGGAGGAAGCGGCATGCCCGGTAGCGGTGGAAGTGGCATAGCCGGTGCGGGAAGGTTTTGAGCGTTCTTTTTCTTGCCTTTGCGTAGACCCATGCGGTTCACCTCTAAACCGTTGGAAGCGGATGGAGTCTTGAACCTTACCTCTTAATCTGCACAAGATAATCAAAGTTCGAACCGTTCTAAACCGGTCAAGAGACAATCTCTGCCCAACCTTTCAAGACGAGGAAAGTTGCACCGGCTTCGTGGATTTGAAAACGTTCACCGGTCTGTTTGTCAAAAACTTGATCACCAAACTGACAAATTGAATCGTCAACAATCATTTCCACTTCCAGCATGTCTTGAGTGCTAAGTGCGAGTGCTTCGTGCAATGCAGAATATCGATTGGAACCATCGGGGTCGAGACGTTCGAGTGGGAACTCACTTACCCTCATTCCCGATTTACCATGGAGCGAAGTTGGCCATCGAATTTGCCGCCTTACGTCAATCGTAACAACTTCATCGGTTTCACCTGCGGAACCTAAAACAACGGATGCATCAGTTTTCAATAAATCAAGAAAGAGCCCCTCGTATTTTTCGAGAACTCCAAAACTTCCGTTACGTAATCGTTCAGCCCGCGCATCGTGATTTACCACTTGCGCTAAACTCTGGATCGACCCCTTTCCTTTGGTGGAAGTGCGCCCCTCTCGTTGAGACTGTGAAAGAAGGCCCTGATGAAGTGATTCAAGTTCGCCACTGAAACCTTGGTCTTTGCGAGCAATCATACGTAATTTCTCAATCATATCGCCCATGCCGTTACGAATTCTTCGCGTCCATCCCTCTGATGTCAAGTCGTGGTAGCGAGCCAATCCACCCTTGACATCAACGCCTTCGCCGCGTATGTAAGACACCATTTCTCTACGTGCCTCAGAATCAAGGTGGAAGAGTGAAGGGTCTCGGTAGTGGAGGTGGAAACCGCGATGTCCAGAGAAAGTCACTTGGAGGTATTTTTCATCAAAGCCAAATTCCGGTTGCAAAAAATCATTCCACAACGACCATGCTTGCTCTTGAATAACTTGAATCATGCCTGGGAAATCACGGTCAGTAACACCGGGTAAGTGGTCACCGTCCAAATCAAAAATCAAGTCGGCACCGAGCCAATTTTTATCAGACATTTTCATTTCAAACGGTCGTTCCCAATAAGCGGTTGAATAGAAGCATGAGTGCATCGAACGTTCGGTAATGAATTGGCGGACTGCATTCATGTCACTGAATCCCTTGTGTCGAATCGGAGGCGAACCGCCGAAAGGGATGAACATCCATTCACGGGTCTTCAGCCGAGGAGGTGTCCAAAATTCTGAACTTCGATAGTAGGTGCCGAAGCGATGTGCAAATCGTGCCCAACCTGCTGCCATAGAATACCCCATCAATACCGAAAGGGTGAGGGTTATTGAACAAGCCGAATCATTCTGTCATCCAGAATCGCTCTTCGGCTTCACCGACTGTTGTCGATGTATCTGCACCTGTCGCCTCAACGTAATGTTCCCAGCACATGTAGTACTTTCCGACAACCATAGCGTTACCGAACGTGAGACGCATTCCGCATGATTCGCATCGAGGTCCAATTTCACCGTTTGGAGCTTGGGCGAGTGTGATGTGGTCGTGTGGCATAGAATCCCTCTAATTTAACGGAAGCGCACCGAGTCTTTGAACTTGAGGTTCAATTCCTCACCATTCTGCGTTTTCCCATTCACTTGTCGAGCACCAATTCAGTAAATCAAGAGCAACTTCACAGGATTCAGCAACCTCAGGATTTTCGTCATGAAGAAATTCTTCAAGCACCGGTTTTGCTTTGAGATTTCCAATGGCGCCAAGTGCTTCAGCAGCTTCGTGGCGCACCATAATGTGCTCCTCAGCGTCACTAAGTCGCTCAATCAAAGCCGGCAGGGCAGTATCGTTTTGCATTTGGCCCAAGACATAGGCTAATTCGTGGCGCAATAGTGCACTGGAAGCCGAAAAGCCAGAACATAACGCCAAGCAAGCAGCGTCAGAGCCAAGATTGCGCAACGAGAATACACTTCTCATTCTTTGAAACATAGGAAGTGATTCATCACGCAACGTTGTAGCCCATGATGTGACATCGCCTTTGAATTCAGCAGGGGCCGGGTCTACAGAGCCGTATTGGCTCACACCAGGCATCCGTTTTTCGACGGCCATATCCATCACTCATTCGAGCCGATAAAAGCCATGCTGGCAGTATCGAAATCGTCCTGAATCATTCCAATTGCTTGACCTTCATTGATGAATTGACGCACGGAGGCACGCCCTTCATTTTCATAATCGATGGTTCGGTCATTGACATACATTCCAACAAACTCTCGATTGGTATCATCGTCAATTCCACGACCCCACTTTTTGGCAAACTCAAGTGCCTCATCAGGAGAATTAAGAGCAAATTCGATGCTCATTTTGGTGTACTTGGTGATGTCTTCCATGACATCCTGTCCGAGATCACGTCGAACGACGTTACCGCCCAAGGGCATTGGCCATCCGTCTGTACGTTCATTCCACCAAACACCAAGGTCAACATGCACCTGGAGGTTGTGGTCGACATACGTAAGTTGCCCTTCATGAATGATAAGTCCACTCTTGTAGGTACCATCAAGAACCCTTGGGATAATTTCGTCAAAAGGTACAACTGCAATTTCACAATCTCCCCATGCGAGTCGAAGACCGAGATATGCACTGGTTTTCAGTCCAGGGACTGCAATGGTTGATGAGCGAACTTCTTCAGTCGATGTGTCTGCTAGCGAGACCACCATCGGTCCGTAACCTTCGCCCATTGAAGCACCGCAGTTCATGAGAGCATAATCCTTCGAAATTTCGGGAAAGGCATGGATTGAAACAGCAGAGACTTCCAATTCGCAGTTCATAGCCCGATGGTTGAGTGTCTCGATATCTTGTAGTTCATGAACGAAATTATAGCCTGGAGTAGGGAATGCACCTGTAGTCATGGCGTGAAACATAAAGGCATCATCTGGGTCAGGAGAATGGCCAATGCGTACAATCTTGTTTCCGTTTTCGTCGAGAGGTAACTCTGCCACCATGATGTCCCCACCGAAGCGACCTTGATGAACCAACCGCATGAAATGAAAACAAAATAAAACAACGAATACGAAGTATTCAAACCTTAGAGGGGATTGGATAAACTGATGGCGGAGAACTCGAGAAGGTTAAGAGTTCAAACACTGCTGTGCTTGGCAATTTTCCTAGTAGGTTCAGTTTCAACAGTTGCAGGTCAATATTCAGATATTGCCTTTGTTGATGTCACCGTCACACCTGGAGCTGAAGAGTCTCGCACGGTCGATATTAATGCGAATGAAACCTACATTGCCAGCGGCTATGATGGCTTGGTTGCGATTCATTCTCTGACCAATCTTGAACTGGTCGAATCCTTTGCAGTTGATGGCGACGTCCTTGACATCAAGTTTTCACCTGATGGTTCCATGCTCGCATTCGCCATGTCAGGCTCAATAACGGACACCGACACCATTCAAATCATCGATGTCGATTCACGAACATTAACCGCAAAGCAAAGTGGTTCGAATTCTCGTTCTGAGAGCATACAATGGTCACCTGACGGCCATATTCTCGCCGTCCCAAATTCGAACAATGGAGTTAATCTGTTGAGAACATCCGACATGGAAGTCGAGCGTACCCTCAACGGTGAACACAACACGAAGGTAACATGCATTGATTTCTCTTCGCTTGGCAGTTATATTTTGACAGGTGATGAAAGTGGCCGTGTTGTCATGTGGACGCTTGATGGGAATCCAACCGGCAAGCAATGGGACCACGATTCTAAGATTTTGTCATGTGACTTTGATTCAAGCGATGAAAAACTCGCTGTGCTTACTGAACAAGGAGAGATGGCGATTTGGTCCTTCTCTGGAGGTGCACTTGGTGACCGAATGTTCGAAGGCGGTGCAAGACTGCATTGGTCCGTTGACGACAAGCAAATTCATGTTCTTGAAACAGGATCCTCTCAAAGAATACTTACCATTGATTCGTCTACATTTAGCGATGTAGTATCTGTTTATCTAGCCCATCAGGGTATGGATTTCGATATTGTTGAAAACCAGTTTGGAACTCGACAATTAGCGTATGTAGCAACCGATACGGGTCACATTGCCGTATACGGGGCTGCAGTTTCGGCATTGGGGCAGGGAGAAAGCGGAGCAGACCTCGATGGTGATGAGATCCCAGATGAGTACGATGATGACGATGATGGAGATGCTATCCCGGATGCACGAGACAACAATTGTGAAACCTTTACTCAGGCATGCAGCAAGAATCCAGATGTTGACACGATACGACAGATTTCCATTCGCTTCAACTCAACTGCAATGGTTCTTGAAGATACATTTACTCTCGACACTGAACTCTCATCGGCTATACGCAATCTTTCAAGGCGCTCAATTGTGACCGATGCCCAACTGAGTGAAGAAGAGGCGGTTCTCTTTGCAGATGCAACATGTAAAAACATGAACCAAAACCACTACCTCGGTTCATGGAAGGATGCTATACTTTTGTCTTCAGGGCAACTCACCGATGCCCGAGTTGAATGCAGCGTTGATCGTGGTATGTCGTTTATAGCCATCAACGACCAAAAAACCCATGTTGCGATGACCTATACAATCTATTTCAACATCAGTGAAACCACCGATTATCCGCTTCAATTTACCATCAAGTCACAGCCAAAGGCCACCGACGCTTCTCTGGCCCAACATGCTGAATTGCATCCAATCGATGTGACTGCAGATGGTTCAGCAACGACAGAGTTCTACTATTCACCGTGGTGGGTAAGTGAGGGCGCACTCATCGTCACCCTCGAAGAAGTCATCGTTGAAGAACCGGGGATCGTAAGCAAAGTATCAGATGCATTTACCAATAATCCTGTACTCTTTGTTCCCGTCCTCATGCTTGTTGCCTTGGGTGTTGTAGTTCTCTTGCGTACCAAAAATGCAATCGATCTGGAACTCGATATGGATGATGAAGTGGCAGCCGACCAACATGAAAACGGAGAGTTTAGCGCTTTAGAAGATGATGAAGAAGTGCAAGAGCACCAAGATGATGTAAGGGACGAAAATCCAAGCGAACTGGACGTTTCTGAAATTGAAGAAAGAGAAACCGTTGAGGATGAACCTGTGCGTACTCGCAGAAAGTCTGTACGTCCGAACACGACCTCAGATGGCCCCATTACCACCGTTAAACGTAGGCGCCTGGATAGCAACGTGACCCAAACGAAAGAGGTTACAAAAAGAAAGACAGCAGCGAAGAAAAAAGTGGTCACACAAGCTCCAGCAACGAAGAAGGTAAAAACTCGAAGAGTCGTTACATACGCAAACAAAGAGTCTGAAGAAAACAACGCAGATGATTGATTACCAAGCGAATTGAGCCCCAGATTCGAGATCACACGCCTTCGTGAGGAATTCGTTTAGCCCAGCAAGATTTTCCTCGTCAATACGATTGAATACCTCACCGAAGTACCTGTCGAGGCGTTCGTAATCGAGATGTGAACGGGTCATAGCCCATTCAATAACACTTTGACGTTGGTCATCGCTTTGCTCAAACAAATCCAAATTATCCTTGAGCACTCCATGCGCTTGGCGCAACGACTCAATTGGAGTGTCCTTACGTGCAGCGAAGACACCGAAAACCATTGGCTTCTGAGTAAATTGTAGCCAGTCCTGTCCCAAATCCAACTGAACCGATTCTGGAAACTTCTTCGCTCCCTCCAAGGCGCGGTCACCGATGAGAAGTGCGCCCTCACATTTCTCAAGCATTCCTTCAAGATCAGGACCCATAAGCACAAATTCAGGATTTAAATTTCGTTTCTTCAACAGATACTTCAGGAGTTGGACCGATGTGGCAGAATCGGTTGGAAGTGCGATTGATTTTAATTGGTCCAGCGGTTTATTTCCGAATACGAGAACACTACCTACTTCACCACGGCTGCAAATCCCAATGTCAGGTAGGAGAATCAATTCGTCTGCATGACGAGCGTAATCTGCGGCGGGAATGGGTGCCAAAATACAGTCCTTGCGTAGCAAATGACCGGTGAGCCAAGCAGGTGGTGCAGGCAGTATGTTCCAATCCGAATCAAGTCCATAGAACAACGGATCACAATTGAGGAAAGCGACTCTCCCCATCGTTTGCATCCAAGTTGAATCGCTCATCTTTCTTCCTCAGGGGCTGGCCATTTTTAATCCTCTACGAGGTTTAGGCACCGGGGGTACGAATACTTCGAACCGTTCGTAAGTTGTGTTTCTCTGGACGGGTATACAACCGGCATCGGAGATAAGACGAGCAAGTCGAATACGATCATGGTCGAGAGGGGTTGTTGAACCAGCCAAATGCATGATTGATTCTTTTTGAACCGTCCCATCGATGTCATCTGCACCGTACTGAAGTGCCAATTCGGCTAATTCATCGCCAATGTTCATCCTGTACGCTTTGATATGAGGAATTGTGTCCAGCATGAGCCGTGAAACTGCAATAGTGCGCAGTATTTCACTGCCAGTGGCAAGTTGAGCCTCCGGTAGACGAGTGTGGTCTGGGAGGAAAGGGTAAGGTACAAAACATTGGAATCCTGAAGTATCATCGTTTACTTCACGCAATTGAATCATGTGCATCAGTCGTTGTTCCAAAGTCTCAATGGTACCAAACAACATTGTGCAGTTGGTAGGTATTCCAAGTTTGTGTGCCGTACGGTGAATTTCAAGGTATTCCGATGAACTCTCTTTTCCATTGCATATAATGGCGCGGACACCGTCATCTAAAATTTCGGCCCCACCACCCGGGAGTGAGCCAAGACCTGCATCTTTGAGTATCGAAAGCGTTTCTGAAAAGGAAGTATTCGAGAGTTGAGAGAGGTGCTTGATTTCAACAGCAGTCAACGCCTTAATCGAGACATGGGGGAAGCGCTCTCGTGAAGCCTTGAACAACTGCGCATAGTGCTCGACCCCCCAATCCGGGTGAAGACCGCCCACGGAGTGTACTTCATCGACATGATCTGCATACTGGCTGAGATCTTCGATATAGGCCTCGACATCCAATGCGTAAGCATCCTTTGCCTTCTTTGAGCGACGGAAAGCACAGAACTTGCAGGCCAATACGCAAATATTTGTTTGATTGACGTGGACGTTGGAATTAAAGAAAGCGTTTGAGCCAAAGCGAGCAGTTCGAACACAATTTGCAAGTCTACCAACTTCAGAAAGATTTGGGTGCTGGAACAGCAGGAGTCCATCTTCAAGATTAAGGCGTTGGCCCAGGGATACTTTGTTGGCTATCGGTCGGATTTTATCGCTCCAAGTATTCAAGTCACCAACAAGTCCCGATAACAAACTCTTCCATTCAGGGTTTGAACCGGCATCGAGAACTGAGGATTCCCATGCTGACATGTCTATTCCTGCCCCACACTGTTTTTCAAGATGTGGTTTAAGCCGTAGAGTTCCTTACCCTTGCTGTACCGCAAAGTAGCGCGATTTCACGATGAATTTTCTGAATTCTTCAATGATGAAAACCGAAGAGGCAACCGCTACTATAACCATCCAATCCGTTGATTCAAGAGTCACTGTTCGTAAAAGTCCACCAATTTCTAACCCGATGAAAGGTAGGGTCAAATTCGAGAGCTGGACAAAGAACAGCAAGAGACCTAGTGATATGAGAATTGCCAAATTAATCGCTCTGTTCGAAAACAATCCGAGTTTGAAAACGCTGTCGTGACTGGAACGGCAATTAATGACGTTGAACAGTTGATAGAGGATAAACACTGAGAATGTCATGGTTTGAGCGTATGCAAACTTCTCAGATGCATATGATTCAGCATCAGCCATGGCGGTAGCATCACCTGCAAGACACGCATCGATATCAAAACCAGTAAAGGTGGCAGCGTCGGTCATTGGAATCGTATCGCAGGATGAAGGATCAAGACCTCCACCAGCGAGGAAGAACACGGTCAAAGTGCCAGCAACCATAATCGTGCCAAGCCAGAAAATAAGTGCAACATCACGGAAATTAGGCAAGCCTTCATTCACAGGACGAGGTGGACGTTCCATGACATTACCGTGCTTCTTTTCAACTCCCAAAGCAACCGCTGGTGGGCCATCCATGAGGATATTGATCACCAAAATTTGAGTTGCTGTGAGTGGCAACTCCCACGGCAACACAAGAGTGGAAAGAACGATAAGAGCAACCGCAGCAACATTGGTGGAAACTTGGTAACGGACGAAGTTGCGAATGTTTTGGTAAATCTTTCGTCCTTCCTCGACAGCGTGGACGATGTTTGCAAAGTTATCGTCTTGGAGAACCATGTCTGCGGCATCTTTGGCTACATCCGTGCCAGCGATTCCCATAGCGATACCAATGTTTGCCCTCGATAGGGCAGGTGCGTCGTTAACTCCATCACCGGTCATAGCAACAATTTCACCACGCTCTTGCAAACCCGATACGATACGCATCTTTTGTTCAGGCGTGACACGAGAGAAAATACTGGCTTGCGTAGCAGCCTCAGCTAATGCATCATCGCTCATCGAAGCCAATGATGCTCCGTTGATTGGGGGGATTCCACCTTCAGTTATGTTGAGTTCCTTACCGATTGCTTCAGCAGTGTATTGTTGATCTCCAGTAATCATCTTGACACGTATACCTGCCCTCTGACAAGTGGCAATAGCATCCTTCACTTCTGAGCGTGGTGGATCCATGATTCCGACCAGTCCAAGGAAAATAAAACTCGACTCGACCACATTAACGTCATGGATATCTTCATCATCATCAAGTCGACGAGCACAGAGAGCAAGAACTCTCATTGCTTGTTTTGCCATCTCCTTGTTCGCTTTCGATGCCTTCTCAAAGTCGTCGGGAGTAATTGGGACAATCTCTCCATCGTCCACTTTCCATTCGACCAGGGGGACGTATCCTCCGGCGCCACCTTTGGAAAAGACCCATCGTTCACCCTCGTACTCATGGATGACGGACATTCGCTTACGGGTCGTATCGAAAAAGAACTCATGAATTCGTGAATGACGCTGAGAAAACTTTCGAACATCACCGTTAATTTTCCATCCCAAAACTGCACATGCGGAGTCAGTTGGATCCCCGATTGCCTGCCAATGACCATCGACTTTCGAAATTTGAGAATTATGACAAAGAGAGAGGCATGCTGCCGAAAGCCGGAATGCCAAATCGCTCTGTAATTCCCCCATCCCTTCATCGGTGACTTCCGTACCGTCGAATGAAAGGTTGCCTACAGGTTTGAAACCCTCTCCTGATACGGTAAAGGTGCCATAGGTCGAAGTGAATTGGCGAACCGTCATTTGATTTTTAGTGAGTGTACCGGTTTTATCCGAGCAAATGACAGTGGTTGAACCGAGGGTTTCAACTGCTTTCATGCGACGGATGATGGCTTTGTGCCGAGCCATATTCCGCATACCCAATGCAAGCGTAATGACCAAAATGATGGGCAAACCTTCCGGTACAATAGCGACGAAAATGGCTATGGCTATGATAAATTGGTCGACAGCAACCTCCCAAAGATTATCTTCAGCCAAACCATAAGCAATGATGAGTTCAATGGATACCAAAAGAACTGCAACCACCAAGGCGATGAACCCTAAGAAACGACCGAGTGATTCAAGTTTCATCTCCAAGGGTGTTTTCGGGGTCTCGGTATCGACAATGTTGCTCGCAATACGTCCGAGTTCAGTCTCCATTCCAGTTTCGACGACAATACCAATTGCACGGCCAGTCGACACACATGTTCCCATGTAGGCCATGTTGTTGCGGTCAGCCAAGAGTGTCGTTGCAGGTAGAGAGTCAGTTGATTTGAGAATACTGTTTGATTCACCGGTAAGTGATGATTCGTCAATTTTACACTGGTATGATTCAATAATTCGAATATCAGCTGGAACATTCAAACCTTCCTCGAGCTTAACCACATCACCGGGTACTAAATCTGGAGTCGGAATGGACCATTCTATACCTTCGCGTATAACGACACACGTCGAAACAGCCATTTGTTTCAATGCATCCATTGCCTGTTCTGCTTGGCCCTCCTGCCAGTATCCAAAAGTAGCGTTAGCGGTGAGTACAATGAAGATGAAAATCGCATCCCCAGGATGGTCGGGCTTGATGGCAAGAGCAATCAAGGCCGCTCCGATCAACAAATAATTCAACGGGTCGTTGTATTGCGACAGAAACCTGAGAATTGCAGAAGTTTTTTCCGGTTCCTTCAGTTTATTTCTGCCGTATTTCTCACGGCGATTATGTACTTCACTGTCGGTTAGACCGTCTGTATTGGTGTCCAAATTATGAATTATTTCATCAGAGTTCAAATCATGCCAAGTATTCACCCAAAACACCTCACCTACGTGCATAGGCATGTCTTGGTATCAAGGAGGACTTATGATGATGGTGGTGGTCTTCCCTTCAGCGTGAAGCGATGAATTGAACAACTGCTTCGGGTTCGGCGGTCCATGAGCGATTTGGGTGAGCCATACATCCCTGCCTCAGAATCACCAAAAGAACTGACCTTGCGCGTCGTTGTTGTTGGTATAATTCTTGGAATTCTCATGACGGCTGCCAACGCCTATTTGGGATTGTATGCCGGAATGACAGTATCTGCCAGTATTCCTGCTGCAGTTATGTCAATGATTATTTTACGAACGTTGTTCAGTGACGTGTCGATACTCGAAAACAATGCTGTACAGACCATGGCAAGCGCAGGTGAATCTTTAGCTGCAGGAATTATTTTTACCGTTCCTGCATTGTTGGTCATCGGGATTTGGCAGGATATTCAATGGCTTGACACCATGATTATTGCACTTCTTGGAGGATTGTTAGGAACCATGTTCACAATCGCTTTACGAAGGTTGTTCATTGTGGAAGAGGCTTTACCGTATCCGGAAGGTGTAGCATGTCGCGAAGTTCTGGTTGCTGGAGAAGAAGGTGGAGAAGGAGCATTGGCCATTCTTTACGCACTTGCAATAGGAGCGATCTATGGGCTGATGGTTAAGGGCTTTGAAGTCACTCACCACAAGGTCGAAGCCGCTTGGGAATTTGTGGGGACTCGATTTTCCGCCGGTATTGACCTTTCAGTTGCACTGCTCTCAGTCGGTTACATCGTGGGGATACGAATTGCATCGTTTATTTTCCTTGGCGGTGTCATCGGATTTGGGTTACTGGTACCAATGTACGGGCTAATCCGTGGATGGCCACCTGCACCCGATTTAGTATCGAGTTTTACCATGATCTGGGTCGCACAAATCCGTTACGTCGGTGTTGGTGCAATGGTCGTTGGTGGTGTTTACACACTTTGGTCGATGAGAAAAACAATCTTTACTGGCCTATCGAAAGCACTCACCAAGAAAGACGACTCTTCCGAAGAACTTTTGAGGACTGAAATCGACCTTCCCCTCGATAAAGTTTTGATTTTTTGTGGCGTTCTTGTCATCCTCACCTTCCTCTATTATTGGTGGGCCACAGGATCACTTATCCTTGCCCTGGCAGGTGCTTTATTCCTTGGCTTCGTATCGTTTTTCTTTGCAGCGGTTGCAGGCTATATCGCTGGTGTCGTTGGGTCTTCCAACTCTCCAGTTTCCGGAATGACCATCGCAACGTTACTGTTCACCGTAGCGCTGGTGTGGGTCGTAGGTGATTTCTTCCTCGGATTACAAACTCAAGAATTAATGTTAGCAACAATGCTTATTGCCGCTATTGTGGCATCATCTGCAGCAATTGCTGGAGATGTCATGCAGGACCTCAAAACAGGTCACATGGTTGGTGCAACGCCGTGGAGACAACAAACTGCGGAGATTATTGGTGTTGTTACCGGTGCTGTGATTATCGGCCCGACCTTACAACTGCTCCACAACGCGTTCAGGATTTCAAAAACTGCATGTGAAATCAATCCATTGC
This sequence comes from Methanobacteriota archaeon, assembly GCA_018691345.1. Taxonomy (GTDB): domain Archaea; phylum Thermoplasmatota; class Poseidoniia; order Poseidoniales; family Poseidoniaceae; genus MGIIa-L1. The sequence goes on along the minus strand of JABGTJ010000019.1, from coordinate 8,048 downwards.
CATCCGACCCGGGCTGTGAAAAGGCACTCTTCGCACCACAAGCAGAATTGATAGGTGCCATCGTCCAAGGAGCATTTGGCGGAGGACTCAATGTCGAAATGGTTCTGCTTGGTGCAGTCATTGCCGTTGTACTGATTGTTCTCAAAATGCCAGTTATGAGTGTCGCCATTGGAATCTATCTCCCACTGGCCCTCTCCGTTCCAATCATGCTCGGTGGAATCATCTCGTATTTTGCCCTCCACTCTGCCTACATCCGCATCGACGGCTCTCTCGAGTCTGAGCCGTCTCCCGCAGCCAAAAAGGCTGCAAAAGAAGTTGAAAACCGGGGAGTCCTCATCGGTGCTGGATTCATAGCCGGCGAATCGTTGCTTGGAGTGTTCATCGCATTGCTCGTAGTTAGCGATATCAATCTCAGCAAAATCTTTGGAGTTACAACCTTGGGAGACATCTTTTCTTTGCTGTTCTTTGGATGGTTTGTTGCCGTATTTATCTGGTTAGCAACACGAGCTTTGCCGAAGGGCGGAAACCTTGTGAACGAATCGGGAATCATTGCACTCAACGCTTTTCAGAAATTCTTGAATGCATTTAAACTCCGGAACTTGAAGTGATTTCTTACTCCTCATCCATCCGAATGCGAGGAAAACCATCAAAGGTCTCCCGCCAAGGCACAACATTACGAGGGTGTAACCAATGTCCAAGTCAATCAATGAATTAGAAGAAATTGCACGTAAATGTCGTGTTGAAATTGTCAAAATGGTTCACCGAGCACAAGCAGGCCATCCTGGAGGTTCACTCTCAGAGATAGACCTCATTGCAGCACTCTATGCAACGCGAATGCGTGTTCGTCCCGACCAACCTGATTGGGATGACCGAGATCGATTCATTCTCTCAAAGGGTCACGCATCCCCCGGCATGTATGCGGTCTTGGCTGAAATGGGTTTTATTTCGCATGAGGATCTCAAATCATACCGCGTCCTCGGTGGCGTTTGTCAAGGTCACGTCGACATGAAATGGTGCCCAGGAGTCGATTTCTCTGCAGGTTCTCTCGGAATGGGGCTCTCGTTTGGAATGGGATGTGCCACCGCTGCTCGACTTGATGACAGCGATCGAAGGGCATTCGTAATGATTGGTGATGGAGAAATGCAGGAAGGCAGCGTATGGGAAGCAGCAATGGCTGCTGCTCATCATGAACTCGGTAATCTCAAAGTCATTCTCGACCGTAACCGAATTCAAAACGATGATTTCTGTGAAGAACAAATGCGAATGTTTGATATTCCTGCAAAGTGGAAGGCATTTGGTTGGAACGTCAAGGAAATCGATGGCCACGATATGACCCAAGTCATGGAAGGTTTAGATTTCCTTGAAGCACCTGAAAATTGCAAAGGTCCTTCGATTTTAATTGCCCACACCATCAAAGGTGCAGGTATATCCTACATGGAGAATAATCCTTCGTTCCATGGTGCCGCACCAAACGACGAACAATTCCATCAAGCAATGGTTGAACTTGGAGAGGTGGAAGCATGACTCGGATGGCGGCAACACGTGACGGTTACGGTCAAGCACTTCTCGACCTTGCGGACAATCCCAAAGTGGTTGTTCTTGAAGCAGATTTGGGCAAATCCACCAAGTCATTGCATTTCCGAAAGGCTCACCCGGAACGAACTGTGTCCTGTGGAATCGGTGAACAAAACATGCTGCTGGTCGGTGCTGGATTGGCTTCTTCAGGGTACATTCCATTCGCAAGTACGTTCGCAATATTTACAGAACGTGCCTTCGAGCAAATGAGAAACGGGGTTGCTCGTCCCAATTTGGCAGTTCACCTTTGTGGAAGCCACGGTGGAACCCACACTGGAACAGATGGTTCATCTGCGCAATCCATTGAAGATCTGGCCGTATTCCGTACACTACCAAACGTAACCGTTCTTCATCCGTGTGATGATGTAAGCACTCGTATCCTCACCACGCGGCTGGCCCAAATGAATTCACCATCCTACATGAGAACTGCCCGTAACAAGACCCCGGTATTGTACGACGATGTAGACCCCGACTCCATTCAAATCGGTAAAGGAATCGAATTGAAAGATGGAAATGATGTTGCTATAATCGCCTGTGGTGTATTGGTATCGGAATCGCTCAAAGCTGCGGAGATGTTGATGGAGGAAGGTATCAATGCAAGCGTAATTGATATGCACACTCTCAAGCCACTTGATGGCGCTCTTGTCGATCAAATGGTCAAGCGTTGCGGAGCACTCGTGACTGCTGAAGATCACAACGTCATCGGCGGCTTAGGAAGCGCAGTTGCAGAACACCTGGTGGCCAATACCTTCGCTCCTCTCGAAATGGTAGGTGTGCCCGACAGATTTGGAGAATCGGGTCAAGCCGACGAAATGTTAGACGTGATGAAGTTGTCAGCAAAGTACATCGCCGAAGCTGCTAAGAAAGCAATCTCACGAAAGTGAAAGTGCTGAAGTTACATTAGCGAGATGCACTGAGTGCAGACCATGTCGGGTAACGATACACTTGCTTCAACGATGGAAACCGTTGATTCTTTTACCAGCGAAAGAGACTGGGAGCAATTTCACACCGTCAAGAACTTGATGGCATCCGTATCGATTGAGGCGAGTGAACTCAATGAAACAATTCAATGGAGCAACCCAGGCATAGAACAAATACTTGCCAATCCAAAGCTCATCGAGGACATCAGCGATGAATTGGCCGATGTCATGGTCTATTGCCTTCGATTATGCTCAGTTTTAGATTTGAATCCCATCGAGATAATCAATTCCAAAATCGAGAAAAACCGGGCGAAGTATCCTGTAGAGAAGGCGAAAGGGAATTCGAAGAAATACACGGACTACGAATAACCGAGCCAACGTCCATAGCAAATACTTGAAAGAGTGCCTTCCACATCCTCGCAACATGGAGTTCTTCCTTGACACAGCCGACGTAGACGAAATTCGTGAAATTGCCTCATGGGGTATTCTTGATGGTGTGACAACCAACCCTTCATTGATAAAGAAAAGTGGGCGAGACTTCAAACAAGTCGTCGCTGAAATTGCTTCGATTTGTGACGGGCCGATATCGGCAGAAGTAACTGCAATGGACACTGAGGGAATGATTACTCAGGGTCGTGCACTGAAGGCAGAACTTCCAGAAAACGTCATCATCAAAATCCCATGCACCCCCGAAGGTTTGGCAGCAACAAAAGTTCTCAACGGAGAAGGAATTGACACCAACGTCACGCTTATCTTTTCGGCGGCTCAAGCGCTTATGGCTGCGAAAGCAGGTGCCACATATGTATCGCCGTTTATCGGTCGTATCGACGACACCGGTCATGACGGAATGACACTGATTGCCGAAATCATGGACACATGGGCAAATTATCCTTCAATTACTACGAAGGTACTCGCCGCTTCCATTCGACATCCAACTCACGTCCTTCAGTGCATTCAACTTGGAGCACATACAGCGACTATGCCGGCAAAGACATTCCGCCAACTCATGAAACACCCACTCACCGACCGCGGACTTGAAGGATTCATGAAGGACTGGGCCGAAGTCGAAAAAGCCGGAAATGCCTGATTTTCACTTTTGCAGAAGAGAAGGAGGCTTCTTGAAGGAAGGCTTCACCCGATTACTTACGGAGGCCGAGAGATGACATCATCAAATGACTTGTTGAAGAAACTCTTGGCGGGTGATTTTTCACCTGAAGAAATTGCTGGCGATCCTGTTCTCGTGAGTCTTGCTGACCGCATTTACGGCATCAAAATCTCTCCAGTCACTCCTGTTAAACCGAGGGATGCCCAATCAATCGATGCTTCAATCGCCGCCCCAATTACAGAAGTTGCTCCTCCAACGGACATGCTGATCGAAGTAATCGGTAACATTGCCCCAGCAACGGCACTTCCAATGCCGTTATCTGAAATGCCCGTCGTTGCGGAAGTGAGCGCGGAAAAGAAATCAAACAATATTGCACGATTCCTCATGCTCGGTCTTGGAACCGTAGTGTTGAACCTCTTCGGAGTTTGGTCGTCGGTGTTCGGTTCAATGTGTCAGGCAGGAGATTTGTGCCCTACCGATGGCTACACTCGCATCAATTTGATGGAGGTCTACAAAATCAACACCGGCTACGGTTGGTCTGAGCCCGTTCAAACAGGAATATACGGCATACCTGATATCGTAGCCGTTGTTGTGCTCACTGCTGCTCTCTTCCTCTCCATGCGAAAGTGACCGGTGCTGTCATGGACTTCTCTTTCAACTCCGAGACGGTTGCGTTCCTCGGGATGTTTCTCATTCTCTGCGCTTTTTTTCTTGAGACCCAAAGCATCATTCACAGTAAAGCCTCATCGTATCTCTTGCTCATGGCGATCGGTTCAGGCATCCTTGCTATTCGAGCATATCTTATTGAGGAGTGGGCGTTCTTTATTTTAGAAGTCGCTTGGTTCATCACCGCCATGTTAGGTTTCTTGGCCCGTTCCAAAACTGCAATGGACAAGCAATCATCCGATGTGCCTGCTTGAATCGGAGCCTCAGTCGAGAACTCCATTCTTGTTCCGCATTAAGCGTCATCTTGATGAGCGAGAGATGGCGAGTCCGTTCTATGGGCAAAGGACCAAGCAAGGCCAAGCGGGGCATCCCCTCAAAAGCTGACAATTTCACCGAATGGTATCCATTCATGGTGGAGGCAGCCGAATTGGTGGACAAGCGGTACCCAATCAAAGGCATGGACGTATGGAGGCCATACGGTTGGAAGACAATGAAACTCATCGACAGCCTCACCCATGCAGAGATGGAAAGGACCGAACACGAGGAGGTCAATTTCCCATTACTGATTCCAGAGAACCTGTTGGAAAAAGAAAACGCCCTGGTTGCACGACTCAAAAGGGCACGGGAAGAGGGCGTTGACCCTGACGACCTACGCGATGAAGACGAAGAAGGAGGCTTCAAGAAAGAAGTTTACTGGGTCAAACATGCAGGAGACAATGAACTTGACATTCCAATGTTCTTGCGGCCAACTTCAGAAACTGCAATGTACACTATGTTCCCACTTTGGATTCGTTCACACAAAGATTTACCCTTGAAAGTCTACCAAATGGTCAATACCTTCCGGTATGAAACCAAACAAACACGCTCATTCATTCGGGTACGTGAAATTCACTTCTTTGAAGCCCATACTGCACACGCTGATGAAGAAGACGCATCTCGGCAAATTGACCAGGACCTTGAGATTGTCAACAACATCATGCACGACCTTTGCCTCCCAATAATCAAAGCAAAGCGTCCTGTGTGGGATACATTTCCTGGCGCATGGTACACCATTGGCATCGATGCAATCATGCCAAATGGGCGCACATTACAAGTGGCTTCTTGCCACCACTACAGAGATCAGTGGGCGAAGGCTTTCGACCTCTCTTACGAGAACTTAGAAGCAAAGCAGCAGTTCTGTCATCAAACCACCTACGGAATGTCCGAGCGGCTCTTAGGTGCTGTTGTAGGAATGCACGGTGACGAAAACGGACTTATCATGCCGCCAGCAGTAGCGCCGTTCCAAGTTGTCATTTGCCCAATGATTCGTAAGAATTCTGAAGTTGATACGGTGTCCGTTGCCAATGAAATGGCAGCCACACTTCGTGCGAGCGGACTTCGAGTCAAAGTCGATTCCCGTGACATACATGCAGGACAGAAATACTACGATTGGGAAATCAAGGGTGTGCCCCTGAGGCTTGATGTCGGGCCCCGGGATATTGCCCAAGGTACTGCTTTTGCAGCTCGTAGAACTGGAGGCAAAGAGCCGATTCCAATGGATGACTTACCAAACGCATGCAAGGGAATACTCAACGAAATTTCTGAAGAATTGCGAAAGCGTTCTACTGCCCACATGTCTGACGTGGTTCAACCTCTGCCTGATTTCACAGAGCAAGATGGGACATGGATCATGAACGGAGAAATCGAAGATGGTAAAATTTACGAAATCCCATTCGATGGAACCGATGCGCATGCGGAAGCAATTGAGCGTGCTACAAGCCTTACGTTCCTCGGAGATTCAACCGATGAATACGAAACTGAAAGGCCTTGCCACATGAGCGGAAAAATGACTCGTCGCCGAGTTATTCTCGCAAAAACATACTGAGATGGTGCTTGGAATGGTCATGAAAGAATGGCTCGCAGTCATTGAACAAGACCATCAAGAAGCCGTCGATCGTTTGAATAAAGCACTGAACCTCAAAGGCGACGCACTGCTCGACTCAGGTGTACCTCCACATACATACGTTGGTGACATCAATAATGTTTCACCTGGAGAATGTGTTCTTCTTTTAGGGATAAATCCAAAGCGAAATTATGATGATAATTTCCAAAGAGTGAACATCAATTTACCAATGGAATGTCTACAAAACTACAGCAGTACGGGTGACGTTGGTGAATTGGCGAATTGGATTCAGTTCCAAAACCAATATTTCCTCCGAGAAGAGAGGAATCGAAGATACTTCAACAAATACGGTGGCTGGCTGGGTAAACACTGGTTCACAGAAACGGCTTTGAACTTTACTAATGCTGATTGGAAGCAAATGGTTTGTCACAAACATTTGATCGAAGTGGACACGGTACAATACTTCTCACACAAAACCGGCCTCAATCCAGAACACCTAGCAGACCTCATTCAGACGGATCCTGCTCTTGGTGCGAACATGCGGTTGATTGAGGCAATAATTACCAAAATTAAACCGAAATGGATTCAGGTTACTGGAAAGTCGGGTTGGATCATCATCGAAAGGCTGTTTGGCCACGGAAAATTCATCGACGCTAATCCAGGAGAAAAACAAGGAACTGAACTAAAAATGGGTCACGTCAAAATAGGCGAAACTGTAACGCCTGTACTCATGACTAAATTCTTTGGAAGCATGTCAGGAGTTAATTCGAACAAGGAAAAGGATGAAGTCGCCAATGCGTGGAAACTTTGGTTAAGTCAGCAACAAGACACGCGTGGTCTTTGAGCATCAGAACTGTTCAGTTTGTGGGGCGCAGTACTAAAATTAAAAGATCAACAAGAACAATGCGATGAATACAGTTACGAGAATGACAATCGACCCCCAAATCATCACACCATAAGCAAATGCAGGTTGGTTTTTAGAAAAGCCCCAAACAACTCCTCCGATTGCAGAAACGGGCCAAACACCAAGGGCAAGAGAGCCAAAATCCATTATCCCTCCCGATTCCTTCCAGAAGTAATTGGCGAATGTTGGTTCAGAACTTGAAGGAGGATAGGCAACGAATACTTCATTCCCTTCTTGCGTAATGTAAACAGAGAATTCCGCCTCCTGGTCGTGCATCTCTGAGACCCACCAAGTAGTACCATCGTCGTCATCTCTTGTCGGTTGATCAAAATTTCGTTCGCCATCTGACCAATGGCCCGAAATGTACACCACCCATGTATCGGTTTCGATCGTTAGGTCCCAGAAGCTATGGACAGCGAATTTATCGTCAAACCCAGAGGACATGTAAAAACCACGAACAGCATAGGTTTCGTTGGCAAAAGAAACATCCTCCTCCAAAGAGGGCTGATCTGAAGTATAAGAAGTAAACAAACCCGAATCATCAATCATTGCTAGAGATGCACTCGCAATCGCCACAAAAAAAGGGAGAATGAAAAGACCTGCCACAAACCAAACCCATTGTGGCCGACTCGAAACACTCATTTCTCCCTCAATGAATGGGTTAGCGTTCCGGGCATCACTTGCGATGGATTCGATACCTGAAACCTCAATTCCATCCACTAGGGTCACCTTGGGAGGTCGTTTACTGAGTGATTCTACTGTGGAAGAGGAATCAATCATGCAGTTATGTCAACAGCAGAGTAGATAGAGATTTCTATCTTGGAAACGGTGATCCTGTTATTGAGTTGTCTGCATCGGTAGGGACAAACACGGCCCACTGCAAGCCCTTGTTAACGGGCTGATTGTGTACAAGGGTGTTTAGCATAACCCCTAGTGAGCATAAGCAAACAACTTATCCACTCTTGTGAACCAATCCTATGCCGCTCTAACCTTACG
>JABGTJ010000067.1 GCA_018691345.1 Methanobacteriota archaeon | reverse complement strand
TTTTCTGCAGGTTTATCTAACACTACCATGACGCTCGTTTGTTCGTAGGAGGTAATAATTTTTTGCCGGCACAAAAGGCACTCAGACATACCGAAGCCATATCAAAACAATACCGGAATCCGGAGGCAATCGAAAAGATTCCTTTTCCAATTGGCAAGAACTTACTCAATATTAACTCAATCGCAAGCGTACGCAGTATTGGATTTTTGAGTAAAGTGCCGGGGGCAGGATTCGAACCTGCGAAGCTTTACGCAGAGGATCTTGAGTCCACCCCCTTTGACCGCTCGGGAACCCCGGCTTCTTGTTGGGCGTGGGACAATCTGTTTTTGACTATTCCTCTTGAGTCAACTCAACCAAATCTTTCGGGCGAGGGGGTGGAAGGCTACTGCGGTCCAGTGCAATGTGGACTTGTTCGGCAGTGAATTGGTGAATTCGCTCTCGTCGTCGGAGAACAGATGCTACGAATATACCGCATGAGAGCATAAACACAAGCCCTGCGAAACCAAGTGCAGTGGTATTTTGTCCGCTGTTTTGGTCGTATTCGTCAACATTCGCCATTGAAACTGGGACATTTCCCGTATGATTCACAATTTTCACCGTAAGCCCAAGGCGTCCTGTTTTCCATGCTTCAACTTCCCACAGATAGTCAACCCAAGAGCCCCCTTCAATGAGACTCGAATTGGTCGCCAGAAGCGTACCTTCGTCGTCATAACACTCTACAGTCATGTTGCCAGGAAGAACGCCAATGTTAGAAACACGAACAAAGATGGAAATTTGTTCTCCAACTACGGCGCGGTAAGGCGTTGCTACAATGTTCTCGAATTGAGGTTCAAAGGCAATCCATCGGAAATTTGGAGTAATCGGTTCATTTTCAGTTCCAAATCCGGAGAAGATGTTTCCTGATTGGTCTTTACCATTGAACCAAACGATCAACTGGTCGTTCTTAGCCAATAAGGAGGCATTAACAGGTTGCATGTTGACTTGAGATGAAAAGGTGGTCGTCGTACTGGTTTGGCTCAAATAATCGATAGCCGATGACCCTTGTGAGCCATCGACTAAATTGCCCGCACGGGTGAAATACCAATGCATCTGAACCGAAGTGTGGTTCATTCCGACCTCATCGTTAACCATGAGGATGACTTCAACATCATCCAAAGCATTCGAGTCGATTTGAGATAAAACTCCTGGAGGAATTGAAACACGAGGAGGACCGCTATCGAAGGTAATGTTGATTTTTTGGTAGGGTGAAAAACTTTGGAAACCAAGTACTTCCAATTCCAGTTCTGCCTCTTGAAGTTTCACAATGTCCGGGTCAAGATGAACGGACATCATGGCTTGTCCTAAGATGGAGAAACTAACGTTGGAATACGATGTTCGCTCTCCATCGCTCAATACGGCTTGAAGGAGTACATCGTCTGGTAGATACTCTGCAGCAATCGAAGTATTGGCGTGGTACAAACCGGTGCTTACGGAAAGCGTATCGTTCTTGTGAACCCAGAGATTAAATTCCTCAAGAGTACCAGTCGGAAGAGTTTCATCACGTAGAACCAGAGGCCCTAAATCGAGTTGGCTGGAAAGTGTCCAGTCGAATACGGCCATTCGCGACAATCCTAGGCCGAGATCTTGCCCCTCGTCGTAAATTTTCAACGAAGGCGTTCCACTCAACGAAGTCTCAAGAAGACTCCAGGCCATACGGAAATGTATGTCAACCTGCCATTCTGCTACCAAAGGTTGTTTGGTCACATTGACAAGAGGTGTTCTTTCAAAACAATCCACGTCGTAAAGGACTTGATGGAAACGAGGTTCAAACTTTACAACACATTCCTCGTTCTGCTCACGGCCGAGCAGAGCAAACTCGATGGAATCAAACGATTCAATACCGTTGCCATCTGTTACGATGAACGAAAAAGTATGTTCGTGGCCGGGCAATAATTGGGATTGGAACAAATCAAACCAAACGGTCTCTGTATCGATGGTGGTGTCGTACCGTTCTTGCACCTCAAAGGTAGCCAAGTCGTATTGTTCTCCAAATTGGCCACCTCCGTCGAGTGGATTTCCTGCCAAATCGAAACCTTTGATGACAACGCTCGCTTTTCCAGATGATTGGCCGATCGGCAAAATCTGCTCCCAAGGGAGAAGAGGAAGGTCAATCTCTGTCGAGGTTAAACCAGAATTGAACGTTACCGTTTGAACAGTGTATTCGTTCTCTTCCATGGCACCGTTGTTGTTGATGTCATGGCTTGATTCCAACCACGAATAGAACTGCAATGAATTCGACAGACCTTCTGGGTCTTCAAGGGTCAAACGCAATGCTACATCCTGTTTCGCGGTCCAAATATGTCCGTCCGCAGAAACATAACCACCTGAGTCAAGAGCTTCAATCGATAAGGTTGAAGGATGAACTTTATCGTATAAAAACGGGATACTTATCGAGGTTCTGGTTCGGTCTTCACTGGAAGATGTGTCTTCGCTAACAGGGCCTGAACGAGGGATGTGCGGTGAGATGAGAATACGGGTGTTGCTCGGTAGTTCATCTGTGATGGCAGGTGCTTGAATATCGATCGAAAAAGCGCCGTTAGAATCAACTTCTCCAAACCACGAAGCGCTCCATTCTACCGCTTCTCCGGGCCACTGGTTCGGGCCCCCGCTAAGATTCAGTGGAGGGACTGCCGTAGCATC
>JABGTJ010000020.1 GCA_018691345.1 Methanobacteriota archaeon | reverse complement strand
CCGAGAGTCTCTCCTATTTTCTTAAAATCCCATGGTGATCGTGGGGCACGAATGGTGTACCAAATCTTGTTCTTCCACTTGTCACGTTGCTTACGTGCTGCTGCACGTGCCTTTACACTAATCTTTTTTGCCATGGTATCATCTCGGGGTGTGTGTTTGCGGGGGCTACCCCACTTGCAGGCTTGCGACTTCCCTCCCCTATTTGAAGAAGTCTCTCCAGCCCCTTAAACCGATGAGGTACAATTCGGTTCATCTCGTCCCCTATGGTTCGGTAAACTCTTGAGCATGAAGGAACACGGAAGGGTGTGAGCCTACACCACATCACCTGGCGCGCTACCGTTGGCGCTGTTGAAGATGAGACCGTTGTCGCCGAAGCCATTGCATGGTTGGTTGGCGATGCAGAGCTGGTTGAAATCGAGCGAACAAATTCGTATCACGGCTCAGAGATTCACCTGATCACTGGAATCTGCAAAAAAAAGAAGCAATCACTCTCTTCCCTCGCCCGGATCGGTTACGAAAATTTGCAAACGCTGTCTCAAGAACTAGAGCAACGTTTCGATGAAAACAACACGCTTCATTTCCGATTAGATTTCCATTCGTTCATCAACGGTGAGGCTGTTCTCGCAATGCCTGGGAACGATGCCACGATAAAATGCCATACGAAAGTGGAAGTCTATCCCGGACAAGAACCGAAACAAGAATGCTTGAAGGTCATTGCTCAAGCGATTGAACAAACCACCAAGTTGTCAGAATGATACGATGAGATTTCAACGCTAAGTTGAAGTTCAGTCCGAGTAACCAAGGTTCATGAGTCTAAGGTTGAGAGCGATGCTGCTCACAACACTCATGCTCGTCAGTCTTACGTTTTCTATTTCGGCAGAACATCAACCTGCAATCAACGAACCTCCAGTGTGCAACGCTGAACGCAATTCCACATGGACCGTTGGACTCATGTCTTGCAACGATTCCATCGATGCGGGCTACACCTTATTTTCTCCAATCCCCTCAACGACCAGTTACCTCATCGACAGTGAAGGAAGAGAAGTACATTCATGGGAATCACCGGGCGGCCACCGCCCAGCACTCTCTTCGTATCTGCTTCCAGACGGCGCATTGCTGCGCACTGCTAACATTGCTCAACAAGCCGTGGGAGATTTCAGTGGCGGCGGTACTGCTGGTAAGATTGAGCGAATAGGATGGGATGGTGTTGCTGAGTGGTCTTGGGAATTTTCCTCCACGACCTACATCACTCACCACGACATCGAACCGATGCCAAATGGAAACATTCTCGCCATTGCATGGGAAGACAAGTCCGAGGAAGAGGCGCTCCAAGCGGGAAGAAACCCCGCCATAGCAAGCGATGCACCAGGCGGTAATGCCAATGTTTGGCCCGATTTTATTATCGAAATTGAACCCCTCGAAAACAATCAAGCCAATATCGTGTGGGAATGGCATGCTTGGGACCATCTCATACAGGATTACGATTCATCGAAAGACAATTACGGCGTTGTCCGAGATCATCCGGAATTGCTTGACATTAACTTTGTTGGTGCCACAGGCAACCAAGCAGGCCGCGCAGATTGGATGCACTGCAATGGCATTGATTACCACGAGGGTTTCGACCAAATTGCTCTGTCATGCAAAAACATGAATGAGATTTACATTATTGACCACAGTACGACAACTGCAGAAGCAGCAAGCCATACCGGTGGAAATTCAGGCAAAGGCGGAGACTTTCTGTATCGATGGGGAAATCCACAAACCTACAACGCCGGGCTTTCCAGCGCTCAAAAACTGTTCGGGCAACACGATGTTCAGTGGATTGAAGACGGCAGACCGGGAGCAGGCGACCTGATTCTGTTCAACAACGGTGGCGGTAGGAATCCAAGTTATTCCTCAGTTGATGTGCTTCAACTACCGGGCAGTAACGGCGAATACCCGTTGTTAAGCAACAACACTTGGGGTCCTCAGCAACTGAACTGGTCGTGGGATATTGGAGAAGATATGTACGCACAAGCCGTCTCAGGTGCAGAACGGTTAGCAAACGGAAACACACTGGTTACCGACGGCACACATGGGACCCTGTATGAGGTCAATATCTCAGGCTCAATTGTATGGAAGTACGTGAATCCAGTAAGCAACCAAGGTACACTGGCGCAAGGCGACGTGATACCTGACGGAAATACTGCAGGGTCTTTCGCAAATCCAATTTTCAAAGCCCGACGGTATGCTCCTGACCATCCTGCTTTCGCAGACAAAGACATGACGCCAGGATCCTATATCGAAACAGTCACTGACCTGTGTCCAGACGAAGACGCACTGCCCTGGGACCGCGATGGAGACGGTTGCATAGATGATTCAGACAACGATGGTTTCAACGATCCTTCCGACATCTGCCGAGGACATGACGATGCAGTTGACATCGACAACGATACCGTACCCGACGGTTGTGATTCGCTCATTGACGCAGATGGTGACGGTGTATCCGATGCAGATGATGTTTGTGACGGTTATAATGATTCTATAGACTCGGATGCTGATGGAGTTCCAGATGGCTGTGACGAGTCCCCGAACGGCGAATCGACAAACAACACGGAGACCAACCAATCCGGGGATACTACAACGGAAAACAATACAATGACGAACAATACTGAGGCGAACAATACTGGGGCAAACAATACGGAGACCAATCAATCGATTGATAATCCAACGGAAAACAGCATCAACATTAGCCAGCCCACTGACTCTAATCCACTCAACGAAACTGAAAAAACTGTAAACACGGATTCCACATCAGGGAAACTGGATGTTGGTGCAACTACACTTTCGGGTGCCGCTCTAATTTTTATAGGAATCTGGGTGCTTTTGTATCTCGCATCCACCTCTTTGTTCCCGAAATCGAGCGTAAAGGCAGTGACGACACAAAAACCATACCTGGATCTCGAAGGTGTGCAAGACTCGACCGCCATATTTACCGAGATTACTCCGATGATTGACTTGCCATCACTCGGAAAGAACGAAATCCATGAAACAACCGTGGTGACCCCTACAGGTCCGCCAATTCCCGACGAAGGGTTACCCATGGGATGGTCGAAAGAGCAATGGGCACATTATGGCCAGCAGTGGTTGGAGCAAAAAAGGCAGTGATTTTTTTCAAAGGCTTCATGTATGGCGAGTGAGTGGGATGGCTGAGGAATAGCCATGACCCACGTAGTTACGAGCACCTGTGTCGATCACAAATATCAAGAATGCGTAGCAGTTTGCCCCGTTGAAGCATTTAGAGAAGCTGAAACTTATCTGGTCATCGACCCGGACGAATGCATCGATTGCGGTGCTTGTATTCCAGAATGTCCAGTCGACGCAATCTTTGCAGACACCGATGTCCCTGACGAAGAAGAGTATTGGATTGACCGAAACGCTGAGGAAGCTGTAGATGCGGAAATCGCAGAGGGCGATTCACCCGTCCTCGCTGACGACTAATCCAGTCGTAATCTACTCTATGACCTAAACTAATGTTCATGAAGGTCGCGTACTAGGCAGAAGTGATTGAAATGGTTCGAACAGACTTTACTCAACTCCGAAACGGCAGTGATTTACTCAAGCGTGGCTTTGCCCGAATGCAACAGGGTGGCGTTATTATGGACGTAGTTGACCCTGACCAAGCAGCCATTGCCGAAGACTCTGGCGCAGTCGCTGTCATGGCACTCGAACGGGTTCCAGCTGATATCCGCCGTGACGGTGGAGTCGCTCGAATGAGCCATCCAGACATGATTCAAGGCATCCTTGACTGCACCTCCATCCCAGTGATGGCCAAGGCACGTATTGGCCACGAAGGTGAAGCACGTATTCTCGAGTCGATGGGTGTCGACATGGTCGATGAATCTGAAGTTCTCACTCCAGCAGACCCGTTCTTCCACATCAACAAAAACGATTACTCCATTCCGTTTGTTTGTGGAGCCACTGGACTGGGAGAAGCCGTTCGCCGCATTTATGAAGGTGCATCCATGATTCGTACCAAAGGAGAAGCCGGAACCGGAAACCTAGTCGCTGCTGTAACTCACGCTCGCCTAATTGATCAAGAGATTCGACAAATCCAATCACTGGACGATGCCGGTTTAGAGAAAGTCTCCAACATTATCGTAGACCGCTACCGTGTTCTCGCTGATACATCGGAACTTCCAGGACATCATCCCATGACTCCATTTGGAGCCATCGATGAGAACATGAACAACGGCATTCTCGAGATACTTAACCAAGTCAAAGACATGGAAAGACTTCCCGTTGTCACGTTTTCAGCAGGAGGAATCGCAACTCCTGCCGATGCATCTCACATGATGCGATTAGGAATGGACGGAATTTTCGTCGGTTCTGGAATCTTCAAGTCATCCGACCCAAAAACAATGGCTGACGCAATTGTTCTGGCAACTGCTCACTACGATGATGCTGCCAAAGTGACTGAAGCAATGGCTATGACTATTGGTGACCCGATGAAAGGTGACGAACTCGAAACGCTGGAAGTCCGAATGGACCAACGTGGCTGGTAATTATTCTAAGGGGTTGGAAATTCCCTCTTCTCCGAGGGCCCACTTTAGCGTCTTTACAACACCGTCGAGTGCCTTGTGATTACGTGCGGCTTCTTTCATGCCGTCTCTGTCCTCATTCCTTCGGCATTCCTCAAACCAAACCTTCCATTCAGCACGCTTTGCCTCAGCTTTGTTGAGCATGTCTTCAATTTCTGCCCAAGTACGGTCGTAACTTCGAACAGGTGTGCCACGGGATGACATGTTGTTGTTGCGATAAGCCAAGGTATTTGAGTCAAACGCCAACATGATTAATCTAGATTCGGAATTCGACAATCTTTGAAAACGCTACCAGCCTCCAAAGTTACATCATCACCCAAAATAACATTCTCCAACGAACAACCTTGACCGAGTTCCACTCGCTCACCTAAAACGCAATTCGTAAGCCGGCAATCTTTGCCTACTTTAGAGCCAGACATAACAAGAACATCTTTGAGGATACTACCGCTTTCAATTTGGCTCATAGATGATACAACCGTGCCCTCGATTTCACCGTTCATTTTTGCCGAAGCGGCTACGAAACTGTCTCCAGAAAAATCTCCTTTAGGAAGTGGAAATGGAAGCGAACTACGCTGTTCAATCAGCGTGTGCTGTGCACGGATGAGTTCGGACGGATGTCCGACATCAAACCAAACGCCGTCAATAGTTTTCGCATACATGGGCCAACCTTTTTCCAACACCATAGGGAAAAGCTGTTTGCTAAAATCAAACTTTTCGCCTTCAGGTACCAGAGCCAGAACTTCTGGTTCAATGATGTATAATCCTGCGTTGATGACGTTGCTGAAGGCTTCTTCCGGTGTGGGCTTCTCCTTGAACTTGCAGATGTATCCTTCGCGAAGTTGACCGTCAAGTTCACCGTGATGCGTTGCAGAGAGGCCCACGATGCCGAACTCAGTCGGATCTTCGACCTCCCAAAGAGCCATGGTGACTCGAGCTCCACTTTGGCGATGCGAATCGATAAGAGCGCCGATGTCGAAAGAGGCTACTGAGTCGCCCGAGCCGACCACAAATGTATCGGTCAAATGCTCTGAGAGGAGTCGGACACTACCTGCGGTTCCCATCGGCGTAGATTCTTGATTGACCCAAGCATGCAGTGGATGCTCACCAACTGTCCAAGATGCGATATGGTGTTCAAGTTGTTCTCCACGGTAACCAGTGGTCACCACAACCGTATCGATGGAAGCATCCTGCATTGCATCTTTGACAAAATCGATAACCGGACGACCAAGAATCTCAACCATCGGTTTCGGTCGAGTAAGTGTGAGGGGGCGTAGCCGAGAGCCTTGGCCACCTGCCATGATGACCCCGAACATGCAAACACCTCAGCGACGTCGTGAAGCACGCATGTCGATTTTACGCATCGTCTTCTTCTTACCAGACTTCGATTTACGCTTACTCGAGTTACCAGAATCACCTTGACCAATTCCGCCAAAGGTAATTCCACCGGAATTCAAGAGTTTAGAGACAAGTTCGTCAGCGACTTCTTCTGATTCTGCTCCAGTTTTCATCTCTGCTTTGACCGAAGCGTTGTGATCGGTCATCCATGATTTACGCTCGTCACGAGCCATGTTCAACTTGTCACGGACCTTGTTCACATCGACCATGAGTTCAGTAATTTTGTTGTGCATATCGTCGGACTTTTGGCGCAATTCCAAAAACTCTGTATGGAATCGGTCGCCTTCGGCTTTGAGGAAATCCCGATGCGAAAATGCTTCATCCACTTCTTTGGAAATGGCATCCGCTCTTCCGACTGCTTCGAGCATGTCTTGATGAGCCGCATCGGCTTCTGAACGAAGCAACTTGATGGCTGAATCCATGTCGCTAAGGTCGACATTAATCATCTCAAACTGCGTGACCTCTGGTGCCAATTCCTTAATTCGGAGTTTCATCTCCTTGATTTTCTTGATCATTTCTTTTTCCTTCTTTTGACCTACTGAGGAGGTCTCAAATGTCTTTTCGAGCGATTGAACTTCGTGTCGCAACTTGGCATATTCTGCAGTAGCCGATTTCTTTTCGCCCTTTTCACCACGGCGACCTTTCACCTGATTGATAACTTCGCGAAGTTGTTGCTGAAGAGCGTTACGCTTTTCCTTAAACATCTTAATTTCTGTGCGAATCGCCTTGATTTCAGTAAGCACCAAGTCAACCTTTTCTCGGTGTTCCTTGTATTGACCTTGGATGGCGTTACGCTTGTCCGCTACAGTACGAGCCTGATCGCTGAAGGAATTGCGGGTATTTCGCATTTTTCGGACACGTGCTTCCATGCCCTGTAGTTCTTCTCGCAATTCAGCATCAGGACTTGGAGTCGCATCATCTGGTCTTCCGCGCATGGTTGCTGCACAGAGTAACCCATTTCAAATCTACCCATCAGCAAAAAGGCAATTACACACCGATGTTACCGAGAATTTCACTGACTTTGATGAACACTGCGGCAGAAATACCAAGGATTCCTAACAGTCCCGTAGTCACCGAAGAAAAGCCAAGAATACGTTCGAGGAATTTCGTTCGTACACGGACGTTGATTTGCCGCCCAATAATGAGGTCGCCGCTCTGTTCTTCGAGACGGACAGAGACCGTAGCTTCTCCGAACCGTTCCGGAAGCAACGATTGCCAAGAAACGGTTCCGTCGCGCAGTAAACCTGACATCAAGCCGAGAACATCCTCATTCCCCTTTGCTGCGAGTGGCAGGGCCTTTGTGGACCACCAATGTTGCTCACCAGGGTTGAGTCGGTAAGTCATGGCAATGTCGTGTGGGCGGAAGTCGGGTGACTGGACACGAAGTACAACGTTTCGAGGTGTTTCTGAAAGATTATGAATCAGGGTGAACAAATTAGCACGTTCATGGACCACATTTTCCATGTCCACCTCAAAGACAATGTCCGAGTTCGTTGCCGCACGGCCAGCACCAAGATCCTCCTCGATTCGGCCAATCATGCGGAAAAATGCCGGACATGAATGTTCAATATGGTCGATAATGGAAAGCCATTCTTCCATCGTGAAGACCGGGTGGTTCTTCACAAACTCCATTCCTTTGACGTTCAAAACTTCTGCTAACTCGGACTCCATTGTCTTGTAATCAAGCCCCTTTGAATGACGGTAGAGCGTCATCAATATTTTCTCACGGGCATACTGGGGGTCAGTCCCCCGCTTGAGGCTCGATTCCAGTTCTTTCGAATAGATTTCGTAAACCGAACGCAGCAGAGGGTCCATGTGAGTTTTAACCAAATCATCAAAAACCATTTCCAGCGTTGAAGGGTGAATCGGTGGGTTGTATGCTTTCAAGAGGCCCGTACGTTCGTCCATGTTGAACGGATAGGAACGGGTAGGGAAATGCTGTGATAAGGACAACATCAGCGTAGAAAAGGAAAGTAAAAGCATGATTCGACCGTTCAGTGAAGAAATGTCAACAAAGAAAATCACGACCAAGAGTAGGCTTGAGAGGATTCCAAAGGAGAGCGCCCATGTGTGCTTTGATTTAGCGCCGGATAACTGGTCAGCAAGGCTTTCATAGCCATGCAACGATTGTACTGAAAGATGTTCACCGTTGAGCCGCTCGACTTCCAGTTTGAAGTTGTTCAAAGATAACTCGACACGGTGGCGGTGAAAAGTTTGAGCGAGAATATAGCCAAGAAGGAGGACAAACGTCAACGCCGTTAGAGCGATGGCAAAACTAATCCCCACAGTCGGTTCGATTTTCAACCACCATTTAGGAGACGATGCAGAAAATGCGAGAGCACCGAAGTAACTTAAGAAGGAAAACGCCGGTAAGATGAGGACAAGACGCAATCCCGAACCGAGTAATTGACGGTCGATGGCAAACCAAAAACGCTCGGACATGAGTATGCTTTCTTCCGAAGCAACCAGTTTTTGTTCATCGACCGATGAATCAACCTCTTTGTCAACCATGATTGTTCCACCAGCCCTTTGCACTAAAGTGTTACATCAGTTTGAAGCCGAATGCGTACGTACGAGAAGCTTTGAAGCAAGTTCGGTCGAGAAAGCGATGTTTGTTTGGTCAGGGAGCATGTAGCCTTCCTTCAAGCGGGTGATGGTCATGCCAACTTTACACCCTTGAGTTTCCAAGACTTCCACCTCGGATGCATGGAGGAACATTGCTTCCAAAACCCCAGATTGGTTTAATGAAAGGTTCGGAAGCGAGCACATTTGTGACTTCGAAGCGCGCACTCGTTCAGCAATGTCCAAAGAAGCAAGAGGTATATCTCGGCCACTGGGGTCAAACAGTGGCTCTCCAAGCAGCAACGTTAGTGCGACTTCTAAATCATCATCGATGGCGTGTTCCAATCGGCAGGCCGTTGCGTGGGTATCTCCTTGAAAAGAAACGCTCTCCAAGAAGACTTCAGCTAAGCGATGGCGGCGCTTCATTTTCTGACCGTGAATCATTCCTTTTTCAGTCAAAGTAGCACCTTTGTACGGGACATAATCGACCAAACCCTTTCCGGCAAGGCGTTGAATCATTTCGGTTGCGGAAGCCGGTGAAACACCCAATGATCCCGCTAAGTCGCCGTTACGAACTGGAAGTTCTGGTTGCTTCTCAAAGAACTCATACATGGTCTCAAGATACTCATCCTCAAACTCTCGGAAATGTCCATTCATGCCCTCACCCATATCTAGTCAGTCTGTTCAGGTGAAAAAACTTCCTCACAAGCCGGGCAACGAACTGAACCAGTGTAATCATCCGGAATTCGAAGTGATTGGGAGCATTTCGGGCAGTGAATCTCAACCTTACCGTCCGGCTCTACGGCCGGTTCTTCTTCAACAGGTTCTCGAGAAGAATCAATTCGGGGCGTCACTTCAAAGCGGTTTGAACAGTCAGGACAGCGTACTTGACCGCCGTAGTCAGCCGGAACTCGAAGTTGACGATCGCACTCCGGGCAGCCAATTTGAATTTTCTCGACGTTCGTCGTTTTCGTCTGCTTTGCAGAACGTTTTGATTCCTTGACCTTCTTTGGTTGAGCGAGCGCTGAATCGGTACTTCGGTTTTGATAAATTCGAATGACTGCACCTATTGCAACTGCAAGCATAATCCCACCAAGAAGTCCAACCCATGGGAATTCAAACGATGCTTCCTCAACCACGACCACCCCCGACTGGAACGAGTTCATTGCAACGAAACTGTCTTCGGCAACCACCCAGGTCACTTTGAGTGGAGCGGAATCCAAGTTGGGCCACTCAAACGAGAATTGATAGTTGGAATCCGAATTCGCAGCAAGCGCCTCAGTTGGCATTTCCCCAAGGAAAAGGCCACCCTGTGTCGAAACGACCAGATAGCCTTCAGCGCCTGCAACATCCCCGGTGTTTCTCACTTGTACGGTAACCGAGCCGGTCTGACCTGGCATTGGACGGTTCGGCGTCGAAAGAGGATTGAAATCAACCGAATACGATGGACGCTCATCGGGAACACTCAAACTAAAACTTGAGAAACCAAATCCAGTGGTCCAGTTCAACGGTGTTGCTCGAATGGATACTCGGTCTGAGTCAACAAAGCCTACAGTGTAAACACCGCCGGTCGAACCTGCAGTAAGTGTGGCTTCGTAATCCATTGGATAAACATCCAAACCAGATTCAGTATAACCAAGTCGGATTCGAACTGGACGGTCTATACCTTGGCTCATCTCGACCGACCACTCAAATGAGATGCCGTGGACTGCATCCCATGCTACCGAAGTAATCTTTGGAGCCAAGGTTTGCTGGGCTGCTACAGGGACCAATACAGTGCCGTTGAGCCCTGAATCAATTGAACCATCCGAGGATGAAAGTGACCAGTTAACTGCCTGGTCTCCAACCATGGAAAGCGGTAAAGAAACACTGACTTCACCGGCAGAGTCAACACTAAGAGAAAGAAGACCACTTGTGTATTGTACTCCTAAGGTTTCACACATCAACGCCACATGCCCAACTTGCTCTCCGTGATTCCGTACGAGCATCGAAAAGACTGCTGTGTCCCCTTCGTGCCAAGGACCATTCAGTACAGCAGGTATACTGGAGCCTGCGGATTCAAATGCTGCCGACTCAATATCAAAAGCGAGTGAAACAGTCGAGGTCGACTGGTCCGAAATACGCATACCGTTAACTGAGCATGACAACAAATCAGGACGAGCAGTTGACTGAAGGGGGAGGGTTGTTGACGATTCAAGAGATAACGACAACGACGCTTCATAGAGCGTATCCTGCCCGAAGGTGCATACCAATAGCCCGTTAAAATCGAGAGTACCGGTGTTGGTAACTGAGAGATTCCATTCAATTGCATCGCCAGCTGTGATTTCGCCCATATCGGAAGAGAAAGCGAGGGTTAAGAGCGGCAAAGGTGGCGGTGATACGTTCATCGTAAGTTCTCGAGATTCATCGCTTGAATCGCCGTCTCCCGATGAATTCAAAGCCAGTAAAAGAGTCACTGAGCCTTCTTGAAGCCGGAGAGAACTGTTGAAAAAGACAATCAAACTTGATTGTGCATCTACGGTAATAGGGGATGCCGTTTGATTCTCGAAAACCGACTGAACATTCAACGATTGTGAGAGTGAGCCAGTCCAAGAAAAGTCTCCGTCGTTAACCACTGCTACCTCGGTCTGAAGATAATCTCCATCGTGTAGAGAAACGTTTCCGGTAAGAACCCCTTCCGAGGTCAAACCAGAAAGAAGGATTTGTCCTGCAGTTGCTAAAGAGATGTCTGCAGGTTTGAGGCGGTGGAGCGTTCGAGACAAGGCCAGTGCCTGGGTTGAATTTGCAGTCCCAACCTCACCCAAAACCTCAACATCGACGGATGTGTATCCGTATGGAAGGGAAGTGAGATCAAATTGTACGGGCAGTGTTGAGTCCGCAGGAACGGTTAGGTTTTGGCCCAATACTGCGAATGGGGTTCCGTCGAGTGAAGAAAGTACCACTCGCACCTCAACTTCAGCGTCGCTTGATAACAATTCTACCAAGTTAAACTGTAAATCGTACGTCGGGTCCTCAGTGGTCGCAAAATCCTCAAGTGAGAAACTGCTTACATCAAGCACTGCACCACCACCTACGGCACTAACCAAAGGCAGTAGACAGGTCAAAAAAAGAGCAGTCATGCACAAGGCTCGTCCCTTGGATTGACTGACTTCACCCCTGCCCATACAACCCCCTCTACACGGGGGTTCTTCACTTTCTCGCCTAATGAAGAGACTACGCCATGTTTATTGAAGGTTGGAGACTGGCGCACTTTGTATGGGTCCTGACGAGTTGCTGGAAATGACTCCCGCTTTGTTGGCGAAGTCGATTTTGCACCGACGCGAACGGCTTGCTGAAACCATTCCAGAGCAATTGGACGCCCGTCAAGACGAACTTCGTGCGGCAGAACCTTTGGCTCGAAGTGCCAAAGAACAACGCGATGCTGTGAACGCTAAAGTGGCGAACCTGAAAAAGGAACGAAACTCGGCCCGAAAAAAGGCTCAAGACCTTTTTCGTGAGGCAGGCAAAGTGCGTGATAGTATCGCCAACGCTGGCGGGGTGAAGGAAGCAAATCCAGAATGGGCGCAATCGAAACTTGAAGATAAACTCAAGAAGATTGAACACGAATTGGAAACCAATGCCGGAAACCACAAGACCGAGCAGAAATACCTCAAAGAAATGAAAGCATTGCTTCAACAGCACGAAGAATGGGTGTCAAAGAGGAAAGACAACCAAGGTGAACATGCTGAAATGAAGAAAATGTATGAAGAGGCTCGAAACCAACTTTCCCTGTCGGAAAAGGCCCACAATGCTTTGCTCGACCACGCTACTGAAAACGAATATTTTCACAATACCTATCTTGAGCAAGAAGCGCATCGTCGGCGAGCAGACGCCCGTACAAAACGACTGGCTTTAGCACTCGACAGCAGCCAAAAGGGCATTGAACACTGGCAAAATCACATCGACAAAGGATTTGATTCGTTGCTTGAAAACGCACAGCGCGTCCAAAACGGCGAACCGTCAAGTCACGCACGTCGTCGAGCACGTAACAACAAGAAGGAATCGAAACCTACCTCTTCTCGTCGGTCGAAGAAAAAGCAAGCCAAGGGAGGTGAAGAAGAATGAGTGAGGAATGCCCAATAACGGGTTTTGATAACGCTCAGCAACATCGCTGGCCCCTTGTCCACCAGTACCTTTGTGACAAACTCGAATTGCCAAACGGAGACGGATTGGAAGCTTCCGCGATGGAAAAACTCTCCAAAGACATCGAAAAAACCCTTTACGAACAACGTCCAAGCGCTTCGATGCTCAAAAAGCGTAAGGGGTTGTATGAGCATTTGAAAAGAACCGTCGAACGGAGATTCAAAGGCAGTTCATTGCGGCAATTTGGTTCATCAGCATCCGGACTTTCCCTTTCCAGCGGCGACATGGACCTCTGTTTATTGTTTAATGAGCAAAAACCAAAGAAAATCCTCCGATCGATTTCAAACACGTTGAAGAATCAGGATATGGAGGACATACAAGTCATCGCTTCGGCTAAAGTACCAATCATTAAGTTCACAGATGAACGCACTAAAATCCCAGTCGACATTTCCATCAACAACACCCTCGCATTGCATAACACCACGCTGCTCAAGCGGTATGGAGATATGGATGAACGCATCCAGAACAGTATTCTCGCCGTCAAGTATTGGGCTTCACAACGGGATGTTGGTGACGCAGCAAAAGGTACCTTCTCGTCCTATGCCTGGAGCATCATCATGCTGCAAGCACTTCAGACGACGTCTCCAGCAGTTGCCCCAAACATTCAATCCGGGAAAGAACGCACGCACCTCAAGGTGGACGGAATAGAATATGACCTCACAATGGCAGACGATCCTGAGCAATTACTCAACGAAAAGAACACCCAATCGGTTGGAGAATTGTTCGCTCACTTCATCAAGCAATTGGTACTTGAGCGGCCTTGGGAGGAGCACGTGCTTTCGATTCGAAGTGGACAACCAATCGGTCGAAAAGAAAAGAAATGGAAGTACGGCAAACCTCACGCATCGACCGCAGTGGTCATGGGCGGGAAAACACGGCTTGGCCTGCATTCGTTCCCGGTTGAAGACCCCTTCAACCATGATCATGACTTGAGTCGAGTTCTTCGCCCGGAAGGCGCCCTTGACATTCAAGAAGAACTGTTCCGGTTCTGGTTGGAACTCAACGAAGGTAAGAGTTGGAATGAATTGTGTCAATTAAAGAATCCAGAACGATTCCCAGTCGTCGAAGAAAAAGACCTGTTTGAAGACTTGCGTCCCCTTTCCAAAGCTGATTTCGAAATAAAAGTCACAGCGAACAGTGAACAACTTACTGACCTTGAAGGGCGCATCGAAATGCTTCAGCAAGAGCGACAAAACAACATCAAAATTTCTCAGGCCCTACGTGGTCTTTTTGAAGAAACCAGCGACTTGCGAAACGAACACCGTAAGATCGTCCGTAGCCTTCGCCCACGCAGTGACATAATGAACGCTCTACAGGAAAAACGCGACCAACTTAATCAAAAGATTGGGATTCCACTATACAGAATTCGAGAATTAATTCTCGAAGTGTACACCAACCTTACCGATGATGTCGACTTCTTCCAAGTTCCATCGCTTCAACGAGAAGATGAACAGTTTGCTTGGTTCTTTGAATTGCAAGCCATGCATGCCGTAGCATTGGAAGCAGACACGGCGCACAAGGAGTTTATTTCCTTGGTCCGTGAACAGAAGAAAGCGGTTAAAGATTTGAAAATTACCGAAAACAAGCAATCAGAGGTCCGAGCAGAAATGATTGGCTCCGAACCAATACTTGCAAACATCACGACCGAATTTAGCGAAGCAAGGCAATTCGACCAAAACGCTCATTCGCTCAACAAAGTGATTCAAGAACGACGCAGAGAGATGCGACAATTGCGTCGTGAGAAAGGTCGATTGGATGCATGGGCTCGAATTTCGGCGAAAGGAACATCAACACGAAAACCCGGAAACAGAGACGTAAAGCGCAAATCAAAGTCAGGCCAGGCGGATTGGAAGCCTCGTAACAAGGGACCTCGTCCTGAAGAAGTTCAGCATCGAGCGGCTACCGGTGGTGCGCTTTCGCTCTCAGACCTTGATGTCTTGCTCAACAGCGGTGGCATAGCCTCAGTGAACACATCAAAGCCAACACCAAAATCAAACCGAAGAGCAGAACGCAAAAAGAAGCAAAACCGCAACTTGACCGTACGACGCGGTGAGCGTTCTCAATCTACCAAAGGTCGCAAAGAGTGAGGAATACCGATGGACAACATCCAGTGGGTGTACGGTTTTGAACCAAAGACGCTGTCGGATGACTGGAAAGAAAAAGTAAAGTCACTCTTCCTTAAGGAAACTGGAGAACACTACACCCTCGAATCCATTTCGAATTTGCCCATTCCACAATGGAGCGGAAATATGCTGCTGCTCGATAACGACAGGTATCCTCATCCAGATTCCTTACTCGGCCTAATGTGGGCCCTACCGCACCAAGAACATGGCGTTCGAATAGCAGCCTTTGTCATCGACTCAAACCACCAATCATCTGGATGGGGTGGAAAGGCTTGGGATCACCTCGTGGAAGTGGCTCTTTCTGCGGGAAAGACAACCATTCAACTTGAAGTAAAAGCTGAAAATGCACGCGCCCAAAAGTTCTACACCATGAGGAATCTGAAAGTCGTTCAACATCTTTCAAACTACTATGCATCAGGACTTGGCTACCTGATGAAAGGACCAATCTAAGATGTGTACTCATCTCTACCTCCGGTCAAGGTCAAAGGTTATGCCCCCCCGATGTTTCGACGAAGTGTGGAACCCCTCTTGCTTCGTGACATAGCAGCCCAATCCGGTGTCACCGGTGCTGCTTTACTCGACGGTGATGGGTTTGTGTTGTACAGTCAACCTCCACACGATGACAGCGTTCAGAATCTGGGCAAAGCAATCGCACTTCTTGACCCGAACTTTTCCAGTGGTCGAGTTACACTGAACGGTGAAAACGGAACGGTGATTGTGCAGGAATTATCGGGGAATCGAGTTTTGGTCGTGCGTTGCTTGGCATCCTCAAACCTCGGACAATTACGTCACATACTCGATGAGGCTGTGGTACGGTTCAATACCCTCATACCTTAGAAAGGTGATTTTTAGGTCCACAATGAGCCGCTTGGCTCTGGATTTTCAAGTGAAGAGATTAAATGTAAAGGGTCGGTCGCAAGGCCAGTGAGAAGATGGGAGTCTTCCACGACCAGGTGAGATACGAATGGATGAATTAAAACCTCAACTCGAAGAACGACGAAAGATGGTCGATGAAAAGGCTACAAAATACCGTACTCTACGAGATGAGTGTAACGATAATTCCAAGAAATTCACCGCAACACGAAACGAAATGAACGGCGAAGTACGCGAACTTATTGTTCAAGTGCGTGAACAACGTGAAATTCGAGAACAGATGAACGAAATCGTACGTGAAAAGAAGAGCGTTCGACTTGAAGCAAACAAGTTGGTTCGTGAAGCAAAAGACGCTCTCAATGAAGCAAAGGGACCTGAAGCCGCTCCACAACGCGATGAAGGGCGCCGTGGTCGAAGAGACCGCCCGGATACCATTCACTCCCTGCGACGAGAATTGATCCGTTTGGAAAACGAATTCGAAATGGGTCGGCACACCGGCAAGAACGAAACCAAAGTCATGAAGCGCATGAAGGAAATCAGCGCTAAAATCCAAAAAATGAAGATTTCGGAAGATTCCAACACCGGTCTTAAGGAATCTCGCGAAGCACTTCGCATCGCAATGGAAGCACAAGAAACGGCTCACGCTGCTGTCGAACAAGCTGCTGAAGCGGCTCAAGAG
Source organism: Methanobacteriota archaeon (assembly GCA_018691345.1). GTDB lineage: Archaea > Thermoplasmatota > Poseidoniia > Poseidoniales > Poseidoniaceae > MGIIa-L1. The sequence continues at coordinate 1,341 of JABGTJ010000020.1, read as the reverse complement.
GCGCACGATTTGATGCTCCAGTGGAATAAGGAAGTTGACAATCAACGAGAGAAGGCAGAATCGGCTCACCGCAAATTGCGAACCTCCAAGAAAGAAGCTGACAAGAATCACCGCGCTTACATCGTATCACTGCGATGCTTGCACTCCATTCAAGACATGCTACGTGCTATGCGCGGCGCAAGTGCAGGTGCTGGACAACGGCCAAATGCACGTGTTGAAGTCCAAGATTTGATGGGCAAGTTGATGTCTGGAGAGACACTTTCAACCGAAGAATTGATGCAACTTCAGCGCTACGACTGAACTTCATCAATGCGATGAGATGAAAGACCCCCCCTTCTACACTTACATTACCGAGGGAACACCATGCTGTCGAAAGAAGATATCGCATCCATCGTCGAAGATTACGACCGAATGAAGCTCCGAATAGGAATGACCGCTTCGCACTCTGCATTGGACATCTGCGATGGCGCCATTGAGGAAGGATTCCCGACCGTTGCTTACTGCAAAGAAGGGCGTCACAAGACCTATGCCAATTACTTCAAAGCACACCGTTCCCAATCAGGTCGAGTTGTTCGTGGAATGGTCGACAAAGCCATTGTCATGCCATCGTTTAACGACGTCATGAAGGAAGAGATGCAGGAAGAAATGCGTAAGCGGAATGTGGTCTACATACCGAACCGTTCGTTTACTTCGTACTCATCGATTGCCGATGTTGAAGACACGTTCAAGGTGCCTTTGTTCGGTTCACGAAACATGCTCCGCATGGAAGAGCGAACCGAAGAACAAGACTACTACTGGATTTTGGACAAGGCTGGATTGCCGTACCCTGAAGCCATTGCTGATCCTCAAGACATCGATTGCCTGGTCATCGTTAAGTTGCACCACGCTCAGAAGAAACTCGAGCGTGGATTCTTTACTTGCGCATCCTATGCCGAATACCAAGAGAAATCGCAAGCCCTTCTCGCAGAAGGCGTCATCGATGAAGAATCACTTGCTGGCGCACGTATTGAACGCTACGTCATCGGCCCAGTGTTCAACCTCAACTTTTTCTATAGTCCGTTGGCTGAAGAGGGTGAAAAACTCGAATTACTCGGAGTCGATTGGAGATTCGAGTCTTCTCTCGACGGTCATGTTCGCCTTCCTGCTCCTCAGCAGATGACCATGCCCGCTCACCAACAAATCCCTGAAATGACCGTCGTGGGTCACAACACAGCAACGATTCGAGAATCACTGCTTGAGAAAGCGTTTGAACTCGGAGAGAGATTCATCACCGCCAGCAAAGAACACTACGACCCGGGTATCATTGGACCGTTCTGTTTGCAAACCTGTATTGACAAGGAT
>JABGTJ010000022.1 GCA_018691345.1 Methanobacteriota archaeon | reverse complement strand
ATTGAATTCAGTTGTCTAACCAACACGTATCCTGCTTCCTTCACATTCAGTGCAACGAACCCTCCACTAAACTCGCACGTCGTCAACATGAACACCATCACATCCCAAAACTTCGATATCGGAGACATGGATGGAGATAATGTCATTGACGCTATGGTCATGATGGATTCCAACCTTGAGAACGTAACCTATGTTACTTCCTCGGCTGTTGGGACATGGTCTTCACCTACCCTTGCTTACTTCGGACCATACATTTCGTGGTCGGTCGCAATCGCTGACCTTAACGGCGACCAAGAACCTGATTTCATCAATCCAACAATCGCTTACCAACAAAACACATCGGATTCTGCTGGCGGTTCAACTTCCTCATTTTACCTCAACTTCCCGACAACGGTTCAAGTGACCCTTTCGAACGGAAATGGAGGCCACCTTAGCCCGCTATCGTACGCTGCAGGTCGCAGGCCAAACGTGGTTGACGTGGGCCAACTTGCAGGCTCCAGTGGTTCCTCTGATGACTTGGTTATCGGCCACGCTAACTGGCGTTTCAGCGGCTGGAGAGACAACTTCGGCTGGGAAGGTCAATACGATACCGTTTCAGTGATTGAAATGGACAGCAAGGATTTGTCCGTTTCATCCATTGAAATCTCACCTGTTGACAAATTCTATGGGATTGTCGGCGAAGGAACACGCGACATCAACGTCACTGTGACCAACACTGGCATGGACGTCCTGAACGGTCAACAAGCCACTCTCGATGTTGAACTCAAAATTGTCGACGCTCCAAATTCATCCAACACGACGGTCTATGAGATGGATTGGGATGCTCCAGAGAACAAGGCTTCATGCAGCGGATGTACTTGGTCCTACGAAGAATACATCGACCAAGCTACAATGTGGCACGAAGAAACCAACAATTCAGTTGGTGGCACATCTGGCAACAACGACCCGAATGTTTCAGCGAACTACAACAATCCAACCGATTTCATGTGGGCCGGATACTACGACACCAACTCCAGTGGAGACACATGGTCTGGATACGGACGAAACTGGGACGATGCAATGGTCTTGGAAGACGTCGACTTGACCGGTTCCGACCGTGCTTTCATGAGCCTTGAACTGTTCCGACACTTGGGCCATGGAGTCCTTGGAAGCCTCGACCAATCTGGTAACTACCTTGCTGGAGATGTTTGGGATGACATTGCCATGATTGAAATCGGCAGCGTTGAAACCGGATGGTCAACAATCTCTTGCCCACAAAGCGCACAACTCGCTGGAGCATGCGCTTCAGGTGAATCGATGTGGGGTGGATTTGACATGGACCGCATGTACAAGCAAGCTATTGGCGGTGCTCCTGAAGGCATCTATTACTACGGTGTATATTCTTTCGGAACATACTACGGCTGGAACAACTTCACTGAAGAAGGCGACGGTGCATTCGATCTCAGCCCGTGGGCTGGAGAAACAATCGATATCCGGTTCCGATTGCGAACTGGATTTGAAGGATCAATTTCTGCCGATAATGACTCGCAATGGACTGGGCGCGACGGGTTCGCTGTCGATAACCTCACGATATGGAAGCAAACAACGGCGTTTCAACCAAATCCACAAGTCCAGCAAGCCAATGTGCCCCTCAATAACCTTGGGCCGGGCCAAGAATTCACGACGTCCATCACGGCGGATCTACTGAATGATACGACGTATCGTATTTCTGCAGTATTATCTGGAAACACTTGGGACGAACAGAGTCAAAACGACGAAATTGTTGGATACATCACTCCATTCAATCTTTACGACCCAATGGTCGAGAGCCTTGAGAACTTCAATCCTGGTGGATTGTATGCTGAAGGAATCTTTGACATTGAGGTAGCAACCAACAACTACGGTAATACAGCTGTGGATTATGATGTTAAGGCGACGGTCTATTCAGCGACTCCTTCTGATATTTACTGTGGTACTCCAACCGCACTTTGTGAGGAAACTTTTGAAGGCGGTGCAGACGGATACCGATACGAAGAGAGCCAGAATCCACAAGGTGCAGTCTACAATGAGGACACCTGCCAAGAGAAAATATTCAACAACCACGGCTATTGGTTCGGACACCCGTGCGATACCGGCTCCAACGGTTACGGCGATGCATGGGCAAACGAAACCCTCACCATCCCTAATGTTGATCTCACCTCAATGAGTGGCGATTTCGTATCTCTTAACTTCGAATATTATGCAGACACATTCTACGGTATTGATTCGGATGGAACAAGTATTGTTGACGTCAATGACTATGCTGCAATGACTCTTGACATTCTTCGCGATGGTGCTACTTACAGCAGCGTAGTCATGGGGCAATGGAACGATTACAACGAAGATGGAACATGTCAAATTGACGAAAACGGCGACAACATTGTCAACGAATCTGAACCTACCGACTTTGCGGAAATTTCCTACATTGGAGACGATGCATCGACCGATGGCTCTGCTGGAAACTACAATGTATTCTTCAATACCAACGACCTTGTCACAACCACGAGTATTGATTTGACACACTTGTATGCACTCAACACCTCTTCCGCAGACACCTCGGACTGGGCATTCGAATGTATTTCATTGGCTGGTTCTACGGTTGATATCAACTTTGAATTCCAATCCGATGATGACGGCCGAAACGGAATCAACGATGGGTTCAAGGGAGTTGCTTTCAACAACATATCTCTCCAAGAGTTCACCTTCATTGAAGACAACGCTTACACGATTTCCAAGACGAACATCGACGCAGACATGATGTCTACTGACCTCATCGCCAGCCACGAATTCTTTGCGGGTGTTTACAAAATTGACGTCGAGACTATTTTTGACAACACAACGGCAGGTAAGTCATGGTTCAATGACAACGAAGTGTCTGTTTCGAACAACCGTGAGACGGTGATTTTCAACGTTGAATCAGTTGATATTACCTTGGGTAAGCCAAACACACTCAACTGTCTGAACGACCAAACGCTCGAATGCGTCATGCCAATTGACAGCGCACTCACTCATGACTGGGCCGTTAAGGCCACAAACGGTGTTCTTGCAGGAGACTATGTGTTCAACATGAACATCTTCGACATGACTGCAGGTTCACAAGCTCACACTACGACTGCAGGTCCGGCTCAATCCCTTGACTCGCACCAACTTATCGATGTGTCCTTTACACCGTGGAACGGATGGCAAGACGGACATGAATACAACATCAGTTTCGATGCTGAACTAGCGAATGGAAACCCATCTGGCAACGTTCGTTACTTCCATGCAACGTTTGCTGATTCAGTAGACGTAGCCATTCTATCCGACACTTCCCCGCGAACATCTGCAATTAAGGAAGATTTGAATTTACTTGGAATGACCTACACCCAATTCGATATTAACGACTGGGACACCTACTTCCTCAGCGGTTGGTTCACTCATTACGACAAGATCGTATTGCCATGGCAAACCGATATCGCTGCCAAGGACATCGAAAACGGTGGACGAGGTTACTATCAGAAGTTGGGTTCAACAGCCAACAAGAACACCCTAGAGGGCTTCATGTATGCAGGTGGAACAGTACAAGCACACCTCGGGCCGCAAGGTAGCCAAGTTTACGGTCTTGACCAAGGTTTGTCTGGACGACTTCCGTTTGGACTGAACATCCAGAGCAAGAACCTCGGAGATACTCCGATTACCTACGCAGAAACGAACTTCGCAGATCCATACCACCCACTTATGGAAAATGTGGACCTCGCTGCGTTCCAAGGATTCGATGCTTCATCAACCGTTGCAATGGCGGTCTTGGACACGAACTCTCAGAGCGCAAACAATGTCCCTGAGCGTTGCGGTGGATACAGCGAAACCAAGAAGGACGGTACGTTCCAACGAATCATCCGCCAAGACGGAACTCAAGCACAACAAAAAGATACGATCTTGGGTGTTTGCAGTTACCAAGCCGGTGGACTGATTGTCTCGACAATTGACGTTGCCACACACTCAGAACGTGCGGACAGTACAACCTTGCCTCTTCTAGGAAACATGCTCAGCTACCAAGTAACGCCTTACCCAACTGGATTCGGCGTGCTTGGTGATGGCCTTGATTTACAAATTAACGGCGTTATTCCAGACAACGACCCAAGTACCGGCGGATACAAGGAACATTACATCAAGAGCAATGCAGAACTCACGTTCTCCTTTGTTTCAGATACAACTGAATCTTTGAACACGGATTGGATCATCGATGGCCCAACTTCATGGACGGGCGCAACAATGGCAAGCGGAACTTCGCACACCACGGACAACAATCCGTTGATGATGTTCTGTAAGACCGATCTTGCATCCGCTACCGGCTGTACACAAGGCGAGCAATGGGACATCACTCTCATTCTTCATGACGCTCAAGGACACTCTCGTGTGATTACTGTGACCGTTGAAACCAACGACGTCTATGCAGATGCTTTCAGACCAACTGCAGACGCAGAAATTGACATGCGTGATGAATACGCAGAACAAATCGACTTCTTGGGAACCAACACCATCCAATCGAAAGAATGGGATGTCCACCAAATCCGATTGAATGAGAACAACGGTGAAGTTACCGTGTATTTCGATGCAGGAAACTCTTCTGACGAAGATGCCCTTGATGGAAACGGTATCGAACGCTATGAATGGAAGGTTCTGTTTGACGCTCCTTATGGAGACGATGACTTTGATATCGAAGGGCATGAATTTATTCAGACTGCAGCCAGTGATGGCTTGTTTGCCTACACATTCAGTAACTTGACAACCGATACTACCGGTGCCTCAAGCACAGAAATACGTATTGAATTGGTCGTCTTCGACGGCGCAGACAAGTTCTCTGAGAAGCACCGAATGTACTTCGTTGTCGTTCCAAACGACTTCGGTGACGATGAACCAGATGTTGACATCAACTTTGACCTCAACAACTCTCGTGTCACTTCACCATCAATCACGGTCTCCGGAACAGTTCTATCTGGTGCGGAATCACAAAACGATGTGTACGTTGAAATTGCGTTCATGGAAGACAGTTTCTCTGCAAGCGCTATTGAGAAGTTCAATATGGAAAACGACGAAACATGGGCGAAGACCAAGGTTGGGTTGGGAGACGGAGACTCGTTCTCTCTTACTCTCTCTCTCGAAGACCTTTACACCAACAAATCGGTGAGTCAGCGTGTCTTTATTCGCATCTATGAAGGACAAGCACCTGATGAGCGTCACGTCATTGTCAAGTGGCAAGAATTCCAATTGGCCGCCTGTCAAGGCGTTGAAGCCCCTCCAGAAGCAGATGCAGCTGGTGGAGAATTTGTATTCATCAACGGTGTATGCGAATGGTCTGGTGCTTGGACACTTGTCGACGGTAACTGGACTGAACCTCAAACCAATACCGACGATGATTCGTCGCAAAGTGTGATTGATGGACTGGGACTTCCGATTATGATTGGTGCGATTCTGTTGCTTATCCTTGTTGGAACCATGTTCTTCCTCCGTCGAGACGGTGAAGACAACGCCAAGGACTTTTCAATGTCTGACAGCGGCTTCGGTGGCGTAGTCGACCAGACTGAGCAATACGTCCAGCAATTGATCGCTCAAGGCTATCCTGAAGAAACTGCTAGGGCTTATGCTCAACAGTATTCGTCACAAGCAGCAGCAGCAGCCCCTGCAGCGGCGGCTCAAGTCGCAGCGGCTCCGGTTATGGACCAGGCTGTGTACCAGCAGTATTACCAGCAATTCACTGCTCAAGGATACGACGCTCAAACTGCAGCAGCCTATGCGCAGCAATACGCTATGCAGTATGCTCAAGGCCAACAGTGACCTTCAGACACCATTCTGAAGCGTAGTCTGTTGAGCGAAAGCAAGGTCGACTATTGATCACGAAAGTACAGAAGGTATTGCCTTTGGTTGATGATTCAATTTATCCCAACAGTTTGGTATGGCTCGGTACAGTCACCACTCCAGTCAGCGTGTATGAGCGCCTTCAAGAGGTCCAAGGGGGATAATTCGGAACGTGTTGATGTTCTGGTGAGACCAGAAGTAATGCGCCTTGATGTGATGCCAATTGCATGTGTCCTTTACACCTGGTAAATCGATCATACGCTCAACAAAAGCCTGGAGATTTGGATAATCAATTATCCTTCGTAGATTACACTTGAAATGTACGACGTACACCAAATCAAAACGAGCTAGCGTAGTAAACAAACATACGTCAGCTTCTGTTAATTGACCCAAACCTCCACCGATTAGCCATTCTCTGCCTTTGAGGTGAACTTCCAATTCATCAAGACGAGCGAAGAGGGCGGTTACCGCCTCGTCGTAGGCGACTTGGGTTCGAGCAAATCCGGATTTATACACGCCGTTGTTCACTGATTCGTAGTTTGAATCAATCATCGCATCAATCTCATCTCGAAGTTCGGGTGGGCAGAGTGAAATTCCATTACCCATCCCCGCATCTGTAAATGAATCGAACATCCGAACAATTTCTCTGCTTTCGTTGTTCACAATGGTGTTGTGATTACGATCCCATAGGACGGGTACGGTTCCGATTCGTCCGCTTTCATTCCATCCAGTAAAAGCACGGTTGTAAATTCCTTCAAGACTGGTTTCACCGTTCACCGTATCTGCCGTCGCTCCTTCTTCTTCCGGATTAAACGACCATGAGCCATTGGTGTTCATTCTCCAGTCTACTGTATCAACGGTGATGTGGTCTTCAAGCCCGAGCAAAGTTCGAGTGATGAGTGTACGGTGTGCCCAAGGGCAAGCATCTGACACATAGAGGTGATATCTTCCACTTTCGATGGTAAAGAGTTCGTTTTTACCGATATGGTCACGAAATTCACTTGATTTACGTACAAATTTCCCTGAATCAAAGGCTTCAGTCCATGCTCCTGCTTGTTCGTCTGTCGGCTTCATGACAATTCCAAACAGCCGTGTCTAATTATCCAAACGGTTTTTGATGCGATACCAGTCGCAACTGAGTCAAAGGTGACCTACTCTTCTTCAAACGGTTCAAAAGAGTCTTCGTCGCTTTCATCAATGTACCCTATCTCATCGAGGTGTGAATCAAAATCTGGGAATCTAGGTTTCCAGTTCTTTGGCAGCGGGGTACTGTCTTCGATGATTTTCATCGAACGCTCTTGCCATGCGACAGGTTTTCTTTGCATGATGTACATGTACAATGTTGATGTTCGGATGTCTGCATGGATGATTGTGAAGCCCGTATTTGCTTCGAAATTCATGGCGCGAAGAAGATTAAACGCTGGACGATTGATTTTGTGGAACATATTTTTCGAAAACCGCATTCCAAACAAGACGGTTCCAAATACGATTAGGCTGGTTAGACAGAATGCACCCCAACCCTGGCCAGCAAATTGCCTCGAAACAAGAACGACACCAAACAAAACCGGGACCGTAGTAATCATGAACAAGAAACTTTCCGACACAGGGCCTTTGGCCATCTTCGATTCGATAGCGCCCCATCCATTGTGATGCTTTTCCCACGGCTTGAAATGCTCACTTGGTTGGAGATTAGCGGCAGCAATGACCTGATTTCGCAATTGGTGAATCTTTGCAATTTGGCTTGGACCCCCATCCATATTTTCCTCAATGATAGTGTCAAGACGGTACTTTGCCTCAAGGTAATGGCCCATATCAGCAAGAAGTGAGGCTTGTTCAACCAAGGGAGTAACTTCCTTAGGTAAATGATGCCGAAGGTCTTGCCACCACTGCAATCCTTCGTTGAGAAGGCCGAGTTCGTCAGACAATAAGCGACCTCCAAGCATCCACATTGCCGTTCTATTCGGGTCTAATTCGATGATTTTACGAACAGCTGCAAGGGACTTTGCAGCTTGAATCAAGGATGGCTTTTCTCCTTTTGGGGGGAGAATAGTCTCTGCGCAAATTTGCCAGGCATCGATGTGTCCAGGGTCTAATTTTACCGCTTTACGTGCTTCTTCGTAGGCCTTTTCAGCATCGTTCTCATCGTATGCTTCAACGGCGTTGAGATAATGATGTTCAGCACTCATGCGTCTTCACCGCTCAATCTTCTCGGTCTCGAGTCAATGGTTTAGGAGGCCGGTTATGGGCATGGCCCGGGCCGTTTCCTCGAGATTTTCTAAAGGTTCGAGGTTCACGTGATTTGCGCTCCGAAGGACGGTCATCGCTTCGAGGGCGACTTTGATTGTACGAACCTCGGTTCTGACTTCCTCGCTCATCGCGACGGTCGCGTCCATCTCTGCGTGGAGGTCGGTCACCCTCTCTTCTCGGTGGTCGTTCTGAAAATTCTCTTCGAGGAGGACGGTCACCCGAATCGCGTTGTGGGGGTCGATCTCGAGAGTCTCTACGAGGTCCACGGTTCCCGCCGCCTCCGCCTCCGCGAGGTGCACCGCATCGGTTGCATTCGGTTCGGAATGCGAAATTTGAGTTTTGACATTTGGAACAGTCCCAATCGCCATCGCGACGGTCTTCGTTACCACCGGCTCCTCCTCTCTCGAAGCGTCCACCTTGTCGGTCTCGACTCTGGTAACCGCGGTCACCACCTCGACTTCGGTCGTTTCGGCCACCTCTTCGGTCATCGCTTCGTCCACGACCTCCGCCACCTCCGCGAGGTTCACCGCACCGGTTGCATTCGGTTCGGAATGCAAAGTTTGAGTTTTGACATTTCGGACATTCCCAGTCGTTATCGGTGTAGATTTCTCCACCGCGTCCGCCTCTGTTACCTCGGTCGTCTCGACCGCCTCTACGGTCATCGCGTCCACCTCTACGGTCGTCGCTTCGTCCACGACCTCCGCCGTGTCCTTTGGGTTCACCGCATCGGTTGCATTCGGTACGGAATGCGAAGTTTGAATTTTGACATTTTGGACATTCCCAATCGCCACCGCCGCGGTTGTCACCGCGACCTCGGTCATTTCGTTCAAAGCGTCCACCTTGCTGGTCTCTGTTTTGATACCCACGGTCATCGCGTCCACCTCTACGGTCATCCCTTCGTCCGTCTCTTTCCGGTCCTCGACTACGCTCATCGCGTTGTTTTTTGGCGCGGATTCCTACTTCGACACCGATGAGGGCATCAAGGTCGAGTTTCCGGTCAATGTGAGCGACGTGGGCAAGAGGAGCGTTGGTGTTCCCAAGGACTGCATCGACTTTACCAATGTAAATACCAGATTCAGCATTGATGATAATTGACTCAAGGGCCGGTGAAGAACCGGTGAACGAAACAAGAAAACCACCTTCATGGCTTTTGGACTCAATAACACCTGTAAACATACCTTCACCTGCTTATTGGGCTGAACCTCCTCTTTTGAGGATGCCGGTTCAAGCCATCAGTCTCTTCGTTGTCTGCCAACAAAGGCAGCCCCAAGCAATGTGATGCTCAGTGTAGCCAACATCGACAATCCAGGCAACCCTTCTTCTTCGGAATTATCCCCGTTGTCAGATGTACTTGTTGTGTCGCCGGTTGAAGCATATGGGTCTGGGACATACACCGTGTATGTAGTGACGGTTCCCGATTCATCGGTAGCTGTCAACACGATGTCATAGGCGGTGACTGGAGGGTTTTGAGATGAGCATGAAACGATATTGACGTTGATCTCCCATCCGCTTCCATCTCGGAGGAAATCATTGGTTGAATAACCGCACAGCAACAGCGAGAGGGTAACATCTTCGCCGTCTGGGTCCAATACATCGCCTTTGAGCGTGAACGTAAGACCGTTCGCCTCCCATGTGGCGTTGTTCCCATCGAGGTTCTTTGAGACGCTAATGAGTGGGGCAAGACTTGCTTTCTTAAGTCCGAAGTTCATCATGAAATCAAGGTCGAGCATTGTAGTGCTCTGTGCTTGGCCCATGACCATCACCATACCAGGGGATAAGCCATCGAGGGGCAGGGAAAGAACAGCATCGTCAGATGAGAGCGTAGTGGTACGAATCTGGCCCATGGCAGTGGATTGATGTGCATGAGCGTTAATCGACATTTCATTGACGAGGCCCGTTGGCGAAAGAGTGAATTCGATACTGTCTCCTGTCGAAGAAAGAACTGCAGAGGCAGTAAATACCTCTCCAAAGCTCCAGTTTCGGGAATCGATTGATGATTCACCAAACGGGTCTACAGCATAGCATTCTGCGTTGGACGAGGAGGCTTGTGAGTTTTGATTTTCGACCATAAAGTTCCCTTCACCGTCGAGCGAGGAAGACCATCCACTTTCAGTGAATGTGCAATCGATTCCCCAGCCGCTATCATCGGTAGCCCACATTTCGGTTTTTTCACCCGCAACGACGATGTTCTGTCCGGCCAACATTGGGATGACCGTTCCGTCTCCAGGAGCATTCGATGACCATTCTGGCGCTTCATTGGTTTCAGGTGCCATGGTAGTGAAATCGATAAACAGATCACGTTGAATTGGATATTCGCTCGTAGCATAAGTGACCACTTGGTTCACACGGAGTCGGCCATCAGGTAGGTAAATCGCCTCAGGCCCGCTTAATTCGGTGTTTTCCGTTGCAGTCATTGTTCCATCGGTGTTGGTAATCGTGTCTTGAATCGAATAATTACTCATGCGCAATCCTTGCTTGAGAGGGAAATTGAGTTCTAAGTTGGCATACGACATGTTCGTGATGTTTAGAGCCAGTGTGAAATTTGAATCCCCACTGTTTGGTAGTTTGTCAAATCGGACATTGTTTGATTGGTCTTCCGCCAAGTACATCATGATTTGTAGGTCTTCAGTAATGCTCACTGGGACTTCTTTACACCCGTTGGCAGATCCTAGATTTTGGCATGAACGCTCTTGAGGGTGGTTTTCAGGAACGAGGTCAATTTCTTCCAGTCCTATACCATCTTCGACAAATGTAAGGTTGTTCCAATCAGGAGCACCTCGGTGAGGAATACCTTCTTTCATGCCGATTCGGGTGTCCATTGCTCCAATGCACTTTGGTCCAATTGCGCGTACAGCATCTCTTTCATCGGTACTAATGTAGTCGTTACCTCCGCCAGAAAGCCCTTCGAATAGGCCGTCAAGGTTGTCTCGGACAATGGCCGATTTACTTCCGTTCACAAACGCTCCAGCATCCATTTCTGCGGTCGCCCAATCATCGCCGATAAAGACTTTGAAATTAGCAAAATCATAATCAAAGAGGTCTTCAAATTTCAGTCCTTCACATTCATCTTCTATTGCGAGTCCTTGGCGGCCATCTGCAGGTGCAGCATCGGTTTCGTTTTCCAGTACATTTTGAGGTGTGTAAAGGGAAGATGTGCCCATGAAGAACATCAAGAAAACCATTAGAATTACAGTGAAAACTTGAGTGTGGGGGTTGGAAAGTCCGACCGTAGTGCGTGCTGCCATGGAATGACGTTGTCATCATGCCTCAAAGAGGCTTTCGCTTGTGCGACCCGTTAAACCATCTCTTTTGACTAAGGGAGTATCTTCTCCATTCGACGTATGAACATCCATGACGGAATAATCGTCCATACCAATCCCATGGACCAACTTTGCCATGATGAAATACCTCGATCGATTTGAGGTAAACGAGTTTCCAACAGGTGGTGATAGACTCCATTTGGTGAAAGCAAGTCCAAAGCACCTTCCAGCATGACCCAAGAGGCATCGTTTTCTTGGCCGATTGAAACACCTGATGCAAATGCAACCATGGTAGTGATTAAAGCCCATAGGAAGGTGAAAAGGAACCACATCCCGACACCGAACGATATCGCAGTTCCTTGTTCACGTGTGTACGAGGATGCGAGGAGAGTGAACAGGACATACCATAACAAAATGAGTGCTGTTGATGAAAAGTAGACCAGAAAATCAGTGAGTGAAATCCATTCACCCATGCGATACCTGACCACAAGAACAGAAACGAGCAGCAATATCCATGTCGGAATGAGTATTGCTTTCCATGAGCCAAGTATCATTGCAATCGATTGATGAGCTCTCGACATTGGTTGGGAAAGTCGTAATTCCAATACTCCACTTGCGCGCTCGCGGCTTACTCCGTCATAGGAAAGCAATACTGCACACATTGTTGCCCCGAAAACCACTCCAAGACTCGCATAGAAGAGAACCTCCATTGCACTTTCAGGTTGGTGGCCACCTGGCAGCACAATGTTCGGGTCAGAAAATCCCCAAGCCATGCCCGGGATAAACAGCAACAGAACGGGGAGCATGATGTACATTCGAGTCGAAAACATCCGTTCAAAAGTGAGGCGTTTGGCCAACTTCACTATACGCTTGAAATCGTTCATTCTTCCTCACCCCCGAATGTTCGTAACGGTACATAGGCACTGGAGGCCACTTCTAGTCCCACATCTTCGAGAGATTGCCCGGTTGCTGCACACAGCATTTCTACCACATTGGGTTGGCGTATACTCCATTCCGTGATTTCAACACCGTCGTTTACCAATTTCGTAAGTAGATGCGGTTGAGCCTGTTCCAAGAGGGCATTCCAATATCCGTTCTTTTCTTCGAGATGCACCTGGCTTGGATTAATTCCATACTTTTTGAAGCGGGGAGGGCTACCGGTTCCTTTGATTTCGGTTTTACTATCAAGTTTCAAACTCTTAGCTACCCCTTCCAACGTCCCTTCGGCCAGAATATGCCCTCTATGCATCAAAGCCAACCGGTCAATAATACCGATCAAACCCTCGACTTGGTGGGATGAAAGAACGATGGAGACGCCTTTTTCAGTCAGGGATTTTAGCAGCGCAACAAATGCTGCAGCTCCAACAGGGTCAAGCCCGTTAAGTGGTTCATCGAGCAGGAGTATCTCTGGTGACCCAAGAAGAGCAACTCCAAGCGTAAGCCGTTGACGCATGCCTTGGCTCAGTTCACTCAATGCAGAGTCTTTCCGAGTGGTGAGGCCGACAAGAGTCAACAACTTGTCAATTCTTTTTTCGCTTGCATGCCGCATCTCCCCAAGTTCGAGCAATGCTTGGCGTACAGTTTTGCGTCCTTGCCATCGAACTTGTTCGGGCATATGCCCAACCATTTGCCTAAGTTGTTGTTCAGTTCGCACCAGGCCGTCAGATCCTGAATATACGCAGCCTGTTTGAAGCGGTAAAATGCCAGCCATAACCCGTAACAGCGTGGTTTTTCCGGCACCATTTGGACCTACCAGGCCGAGTATAGTTCCTTTTTGCAGCGAGATGTTGGCTTCAAAAATACCAGGTCCTTTGATGCTGCGCCATGGTTTCAGTGGAAGAGGTGCGTAGACAGAGTGCCTGTATGTTGCTCCTTCGAGCCGCAGAACTACTTCCTCCATGGTGTGGCGTGGAGGTCGAGGTTTGACAATCTACCGTTTGTTGCCGTTCAAACCCCAAGACTCATGTTGAGAATGTACTTTCCATTGGTGGGTTGAAGATGATTGGTGATTTCTTACCGTCGATTTTTCTTATCGTCTTTGTAACCGCTCAAGTGTTTGTTGAGCGCCGTAAATGGTCAGCAGAAGTGGAGTATCGGTGGCAAGATATGTACGGGCCTTACGGCTTTCATGCACTCGCTTCCTTCTTCATTCTCCTCTGGATTCTCCCTGGTGGATTTTTGTTAGCTGGCCCCGTCATGCTCTTGTTATCCATTCTCAGTCCTGCTGGCCGTATAGCTTGGGAATCATATCGAAAATCACGAATCATGGTAAGTGTTGGACTCATCGTCATGCTGTTCATTGGTGGCTTTTCGCCCGTCTCTGGGCCAGTTGCACCTTCGGAGTGGGGGGCTCCTTTGTTGACTGAAAATCCAAACGCACCGTTTTACCCTGCCGGAGAACAGTATACGTGGTTGATGTTACCGGAATCTGGTGGGCTTGACGTAGAGATTGTTCAATCCCTAACGTTACGCTTGCCTTACCAATACGGTCCACTTGGGGCTGAGTCTTCAGCATTCACGCTTGCCTCTCTTTTCGGCATGGAACAGGGGCGTCTCAATCAGGCAATCGAACTTCTTGACCAAGAATTATCTGGATTCCGCCTGGACGTGGATGAAATGAAACTCGAACCAATGGCTGCTGAAAACACCCACTACTACTCTTCGACATCAGCAGGGGTTGACGAGTCGGTGCTTGTACGACTCTATGAACTTCGAAGTCTTTCCATTGGTGCATCTGGTGAGGGTCTGAAGGTAGGAGAAGTTCTGTGCATAGCAACCAGTTCATGGGGGGGGACACTCGATGTTTTGGTCATTGTTCGGCCCATTGGGCATCCTGGATTAGCTTCGGACCGTTTCGCCGAATCGTACGCTTTAGATTGGCTCTCTTCGTGAGCAGTGGTCCCTTTTCAGATGATTATCACCTCGCTGGATTATTTTTAGGGCGGCCTAAATCTTTATGTACATCCGGTTTTTAGGGCGGCCTAAAACGGTAGGTCTTAACATGAAAACGCGAACACTGAAATCATCGATACTTGTCTTCCTAATTGCCACAGCATCACTTGCTGGCTGTTTAAGTGACGACTCAGAGAAAGAAGAAAGCAACTTAGAAGACTTCGTCATTGCTTACAGCATCAAAGACGATTATACTAACGTTGATGAAAATCCTCAACGACTAGCAGATTATATGAGTGAAGAACTCAATATGGATGTATCACTTTATCCTATTGATTCCGAAGGTGCTGCTCTCCAAGCTCTTCGCTTTGGAAATGCTGACATCGCTTTCATGGATGGCGGTGCAGCATGGGTTGGTTGGCAACAATACGGCCTCGATGCAATTGCAGCAGATCAAAAGTCCGATGGACGAACTTACTACAGCGCTCATGCAGTCGTTCTGAAGGATTCAGAAATTGCAGCAGCGCACCTTGACGATGACCCTTCCACCGATCCGTTTT
>JABGTJ010000121.1 GCA_018691345.1 Methanobacteriota archaeon | reverse complement strand
CTTTTGGGATTCCAGTTTCCTACCACAAGGCGCAGCATGCGGCGAATGGGAGAGCACAGTTTGTGAGGTCCTCGAAAAAGATTCACTTGAGGAATTAACATGGATGCTTGCTTCAGGAGGTCAAATTGCATTCCTCACTATTTGGGCCCGTTCTCGCCGCATTGGGTTGAAATTGGAAGACATTTCCTTTGACGCAGCTGTTGGAGAAAACCGAGAACGTCTTTCCGAGATGTCTGATTTGATTTACCTTAAGCAAAAGCCGTTCACTGAATTGGTCTCCAAAGACGATTGGTCAAAGGCGATGGACCGTCTTGACAAGGTGACGGAGGGACACGGCGAACAATTGGAAGGCCTCAACCTTGCTCGAAAGACAGATGCTATGATGGAATTGTATGCTGGTCTTGGACGTTGGAATGAGGCTGAACAAGAAGCTGTTTCGCTGCTTGCGTTACGTGGAGGGCGAGAAGCACAGGTTGCTCGTCTGGTATTGACCGCTGCAAGTTTGGCACAACGCGATTATGCTGAGGCCAAACCACGACTCGTTCTCCTGAACGACGATGATATTGAATCTGCTCGTTTGCAATGGGCAGCTTCTTTGTTCAATCCGAAATATACAAAATTAGACCCTGTATACAAGTCGCTTATTTCGATTGACTCTTTGATGAAGCGAAACATCGATCTGGTCGAACGGTATCGTACCGGCCAGCCGAAAAGCAAACTCAAGTATCTCAATTCCCCAGCAGGACGTCTGTTCTTGCTCGGAGATGTGGCTCGAATGCGACTTGCTGGAATTCCCGACAAGGGATTGAATCTTGTTGAAGGGTTCATGAAGGAGTTTGAAATTACGGATTGGACACACGGTGATGTTGTCCGGTCTTTGCTTCACATCGATGCTGGCCGAATTCATACCGGTATTCGAATGGCTGAGAAATTGGCGAAGGAGCACCCTCGACATCCGCACGTTCGTAATCTGGTTGGAGAGTTGTCACGTGGCGGCCACATGGATATGTTACCCTCAGAGGCTACACCCATCGAATGGCTCAACGATTCAGGTCTAAATTGGCTCGATGGGTGGATGCGGAAGCACGTCGTTGCGCCTCCTCCAACCTTTGGAAATAAATCTCTAATTCAACACGCTTGGCATTCGAACGGCTGGTCAGCCATGGATGGTTCGGGTAGCCTTGTTACTGCTCATGCAAAGAAATCCAGCGGTTGGAAAACTCTTCAGAAAGTGTGGCCAAACGGTCTTCCAATGTGCCTTCACCTTCACTTGACAGGAATTATCGTCACAATCTCTGGTATGCCAGTGGACCTTGGTTTCCCAGGTGCGCTTGACCTCAAGACCATCGACAAGAAACAACTTCTCGAACTTTAGATGAGTCTTCGAAGCCGTTCCATTGCGGTGTCTGCTTGCGACATTTGACTCAGGCAATCCTCGACTCGACCGCCGGCTAGTGCTTCAGCTGCCAATGCAATTGCTTGTTCACATGCCCTGCGACTTTCGTTTTCGATGGAGATGTTACTGGCGTCGCATTGATTTCGAAGAGTGTGCCATTCTTCAACGACAAAGTCGTACAGTTCAAGTGCTTCTTCGGTCGCTTGACCTTCGTTGTCCAAGTCGGTCGTGATGGCGTCCAAAAGCATATTTGCATGGCTCCATTGTTTGGTGTCAGCAGCATCTTCAACCGACTTCAGGCGCTTTTCCCAATCGTCCTTATCGTCACGGTCTTTGAATTGAGCAACCAACTTTTTGCGCTGCTTGAGACCCCTGCGGACGTTGTCCATCGCTGTTCGCTCTGTTTCGATGGAACGTACGACTCCATCGGCTAAGCCAATGGCTTGGCTTGGGCTTCCTGCTTCTATGGCTTGCTCAGCCCGTCGCAACCGCAGTTCCATTTCTTCGGTGTCAAGGCCGTCTGTTTGCTTGAGTTGCCGTGAGGCTTCTTTCAACGATTCGAACGCCCGACCTTGAGCGTCTTCATCGGCCTGTAATTGTTGAGGGATGACCGAGGCGAATTCATAGGCTTCTCTTGGCGCTTCGTTAGCCATCTTCTTTTTCGCATCGGCGAGTAGTTCCTTGAGGTGTTGGATACTTTCAGCATCGTTGCCAGTGAGGAGTCGGCCGGCTTCGGCTATGGATTGTTCTGCAACCCCCCACCATTCGATGATGTCATTGGCCAATTTTTTCGATTGACGGAACAGTAGTTCACCTTCACGTAACGAGCCAAGCTTCACTTCTCTGGCGCCCATGTCAAACGATTTACGGGGGCGCTTTACGGTTGGAGCAATGCTTTCCGCCTTTTGGATTGCTTCTAGGGCATCCGCCTGAATGATTTCTACGTCGCCGCTCAGTGACAGTGTTCTTTCGATGTCTTCTTCGGCTTCATCAAGTAATTTCATGCCGTATTCTGGGTCAATGTGACCTTCTTCTTTGGCGGTCATAACCAGGCTCGATGCTTGATCAACCGCCGCTCCATCTGCCTTGAGTTGAAGTAATTGTGATTCGATACCGTCCAAGCGTTTGGTGAATACCTTACGTTGTCCTCGCTGTTTATCGCCCACGAACCAAATGTACCCGGTAGCCACAACTGAAGACCCGAGTGCCGCAAGTGATGCTAACCACTCGTAGGTCATCGATTCAGGAATGTCTCCAACGAACAGTGAGAATGCAGCAACACCGCCGAGGCCGGTCATAATGGCCCTCCAACGCAGAACATCCAAACCGCCTTGCAGCACGTTCGCTGAGGTCTGGAAGCACGCGTAAGCGACTGCAACCAAAAGGGTACTACCGACAATGGCTGCGTTATCTTCAGCATTCAAGTGCTTGGCTGCAAGGATAAGGAGAACTGGCCAAGCAATGCAGGCAAACGAACCGATTCGAGTTCTGGCTTTGGCGTCGTCCAACACTGAGTCTTGCAAGATGAGGCCGTAAGCGATGACGAGCAAAGGGTAGCCGAGTCCTTCGAGTAACCCCGCATCACCTTTTAGAGCAGACTGGAGGTTTGGCCACATAAGCCACACTGCGCCAGAAAGTATGACCAGTGAAGACGCAGTTGTTAGCCGTTCAATACGTTGCTTTCTGGATTGCCGAGCAGCATCAATTGCTGCATCTACATCCGCCCATGCATCGAGAGCCATAACACTCCTCGGTTGCATCACGGTGATAATCACTCCGATGTTTCGTCCGTCGCTTTGGCCTTCAAGTTCAACGTATTCGACGGGAATGTTCATGGGTGTCTTTGACCGCCTTTAGAGAAGGAAGGGAGTATTGTGGCTGGACTTATCACTATGGACGACTTAACAAACGAACAAATTCTTGACATTTTGAGCGATGCTGAACGCCTACTGCCAGTGGCACGTGGCGAGTTGTATCTGCCGCTCTTGAAAGGACGAATCCTTGGGAATCTGTTTTTCGAGCCAAGCACCCGTACTCGTATGTCGTTCGAGACGGCAATGAAGCGACTTGGTGGAGATGTTGTCAACTTGGGCGATGTCAAAACATCCTCTGTCGTCAAAGGTGAGACGCTTTTTGACACCATCCAAATGGTCGACGGCTACACCGACATCATCGCTATGCGTCATCCTCGTCAAGGTGCTGCTCAATACGCTCAGGATGCGGCACGGGTTCCGATTCTCAACGGCGGCGACGGAGCTGGCCACCACCCGACTCAAACCATGCTTGACTTGTTCACAATCCAACAAGCGCACGGACGTCTTGACGGGCTCAAGGTCGTTTTGGCAGGCGATTTGCGTTACGGTCGAACCGTTCACTCGCTTTCCCATGCCCTCGTGAGATTCGGGTGTGACCTCATTTTTGCGAGCCCGGATTTGCTTCGAATGCCTGAAGAAATTGTTTCTGATTTGAAGGCGCACGGTGCAAACGTTGTGGAAACAGAAGACTTGTACGGTTCAATGGCGGAAGCAGATGTTGTCTACATGACTCGAATTCAGAAGGAGCGTTTCGCTGATGAAGACGAATATGCTCGATGTGCGGGCGCTTACAAACTCCACGCTCGCCACCTTGCTGACATGAAGCAAGACATGATTGTCATGCATCCTTTGCCTCGTGTAGACGAAATCGACCCCTCGGTTGATGTAACACGGCACGCCCGATATTTCGAACAAGCATTCAATGGTGTCGTTGCTCGAATGGCTTTGCTGTGCCGATTGCTCGGCGTGACGGTTCCCGCTGATGTTCTTGCAGAAGGAGGTGCTCTTTGATGTCGAACGAACACAGTATGCGACGTGTAACTGCAATTCGAAACGGTACAGTCATCGATCATATTCCATCGGGACAAGCAATGCGTGTCTTGGAAATGCTCGGCATAGGTGGGGAAACTTCGGTTCCGATTTCGCTGGTAATGAACGTCCCGTCAAAGAAGATGGGTTCAAAGGACATCATCAAAGTCGAAGACCGAGAATTAACACAACCAGAACTTGACCGTTTAGCCCTTGTTGCCCCTGATGCTCACGTTGCAATTATCCGTGCGTATTCGGTGGCAGAAAAACTCACCATCAACCTTGGCGATGAAGTTGTCAATGTCGTTCGATGCACCTTCTCGAACTGCATAACAACCAATCTGCGTGAACCTCAGCCACACCGGTTGCGGGTCATTGAACGAGATCCCCTACAACTGCGCTGCCATTACTGTGGTCGTCCGCAAGAGTTGGGTGAGTTGGCGAACAATGTCCTATGATTCGTCGTTCATCAATTGGCGCATATCGCACGCTTTGCACTGAATGCCTGAGGTGAGTTCACCGCATGTTTGGCACGGCACTGGTGGAGCAGGACGAGCTTCTGAACCACCCAATTCGATTACTTGGTCACGCAGCAACTTGATGTTGTCAGCCATTCGAAGCAGGCCGTGTCGGGTTCCTGGTACATCAGCTTCCATTTGAGCAACCATTTCACGATGTCTCCAGCGTAATGCACCTTGTGCATGTGGGCATTCTTCGTGATGAAGAGGTAGGTTTCTGTGCAATGCATAGAGGTGGACTTCTTGTTCAGGTATCCAACGCAATGGGACAATACGTGGTGCTAATCCATCCACTGGAGTTGTTGTGTGCGGAGCGAGTCTGAGTGTCCGTTCAACATCACCATTGGTCATGTTCATGAGAACCGTTTGAGCCATGTCGTCGAGGTTATGTCCTAGGGCAACATAATCTGCATTGACTCGCTTTGCCAAGTGGTTGATTCCTTGTCGACGGAATACGCCACAATAGGAACAAGGCATACGAGGAGCGTCTTTGTTGTCCTTCACTAGGCCAGGTATTTTACTTGCAACCTCGTCCATTTCTTTGAAACTCAATTCGGGATAGGATACGGTAATGAATTCTATACCAAGTCGTTCGCACAGTTCTTGGGCGCAGACCAATGATGGTGGACGGTAACCCTCTATGCCTTCATCGACGGTTCCCGCAATGATGGTGACATCGGGACGTTGGCCGACTCGGTCAACCAAACTGTCGAGCAATACAGCGGAATCCTTGCCTCCGGATATGGCGACAAAGATCACGGTATTCTTGTCACGGGGCAGGATGAGTTGCTGGCGTAGTTCCTTTCCGATTTTTTTACGAACCGATTTCGCCATGTGTTCGCTGCACAGAATGCGTCCTGAATAGGCTTGTTCAAGGATGGCGGGTTTGGAGCAACTGTCGCACTTTGGTACGGAAAACAGCGGTTCCCCCTCTTGCGCCATGGTACTTGGCGTGCACCTCTACGGTTTGAGTTCACCGCTTGCCGTATCCGGATTCTATACATTCCATTAAGAACGGTGAATGAATATTTCAATTGGCATTTCACTTTTTCAATTGAAAAATTAGAGAAAATACCCCGATGTTTCGTCGATTTCTCATGGTTTTTAACTCGGAATAGGGCGCGGAAATCAGCTCCGAAATAGGTCTCCGCGCTGCTCTTTTTTGAATCTCCAGTTGGAAAATCTATTTGGGTCTTCAAATCCCCCTTTAGGGGGATAAAAGCGCAAAAGTACTTGAAGGCCACAGCGCTGACCGATTGTTTGAGAACCATGCTGCAACGTGCATTAGCCGGATTATGTCGCCTTGAAGGCGTCAATCATGCTATGCTTCTCGATGATTCAGGCCAACTTTTGGCCAGCGTCGGGGAGGAAGGCATTTTTGCACCCGTCAACCAAGCCGTAGAGATGATGAACGTCGCCCAAGAAACGGGCCACGCTCTTGGCTTGGGTCAAGTGTATGAGGTGTGGTGCGAGAGTACTTCACGCATGGTTCTGGATGTCGTTGGACCGAATCGCGTCATCGTACTCAGTGGAGACGGTGGACGATTGGCACGATGGCGACATGCGCTTGACCGCGACCGTCGAATCTTAGCGACAACCCCACAAATGTGAGTGATACCATGTTTAATCTACCCGAAGGAAAACCAATTGAAGGAACAATAAGCGTCGAAAGCGGTTCAATACAACCGTTTGATCATGGTGTGATTAGCACCTGGGTTGGTCGACGAAAGACTCCCGCTGGACATCGTTTGGTCCGAGCAGGTCGTATCGTTGGTTGGCTCGCTGAATCGGGTAAAGGTAAACTGCTGCTTGCAGGTAAAGAGGCTCGGCTTCGTCTGGAAGACCTTGAATCCAAGGAAAGCAGCCGATACATTGCAGGAGAATATTCCCTTGCTGGACTTGGAAGCGTTGCTGAAGTTGTTCCTGAAGCCTTTGAGCACGCAGCAGATCGCCAAGGACTCCTTGCTCGTGGCGACGCAGTCGTCCGCCTCTTGTCTCGAGATTTGTCAGCGGTTCTCCGGACAATGGTTGAACGCGAAACCGTTCGTGGAGCAATTGCCATCGACCAAGGCATGCTGATTGACAGCGTTGGTGAGTTGCCAAATGAAGCAGAAACGCTTGCTAGAGAGATTCATTCTACGCTGGAAGCGATGAACATCAGTATTGTCGAAGACGAAAGCATCACCAGTGGTAGCCATTGGACCATGCATCACGAGGGTGGTTCACTTCTTCTTGCTCAAGCAGGAGATGTATCACTGGGCGTTTGGACCGAAGCCAATACCAACCATGCACGTCTCATTTCAGCAGCAGCGGCAGTTCTCGAAGGCGAACTTGGTTCAGTCGGAGCTTCCGGCGGCCCAATGCCTGAAGGATTTGTGCTGCGTGAAGGCCGTGGCGGTCCTGATGCCATTCTTTCCATGTTAACTGCAGGTGTCAAGGAAGAAGTAACTGGACACCTTCAATCTGGCCAATCATCGACCTCTGTGTCTGTTCTTCTCGCTCGAGGTGTACCGGTTGGTATATCTGCTCCTGAAGGTCAATCCCTAGAGGAGGCAATGCTCACCTTCACAGATTCATCTCGAATCCTCAAACTCCACAGATTGCCTGTAGGAACTATTGTTTCCCGTGATTCGGGTACGGTTGACGAATTCCGTCTCGACGATTTCCACGACCTTCTTGTGACACTTCGAACACGTTCTGAAAGTCGCCGTGCTAATCTTAAGAGCAAACTCATCGACTTATTTGGATTTGAAATCGGCATGGAGCAATTGCGCAAGAACCGTTCCAGTGCCACCTTCCCTGAAACGGTGGAAGTGGTTCGTGGAGGATTGCCAGGTGACGCAACTCAACCCTTGGCAGTCGACGCAGGTTTGCGACGTCGATTGGAGTCAGCAGAACACCAGATCAACGATTTACAAAAGGAAAAAGCCGCTCTCGCCAGCCGTCTCGACGAGGCTCAATCTGGAAAGAAAGCCGCCCAAATCCTTGCCCGTGAAGCATCTGAGTCGCGACAAGAGTTCCTCACAAAAGTCGAAACGTCCAATTCTTCACTCGACTCACTTCAACTGGATGTTGCAGAATCTCGTGCAGCAGCAGAACTAGCAGAAAACCGTGCTGAACGGCTTGTTAAGCGTGTGAATGAACTGGAACATCAGGTGAGCGTCCGTGCAGCAGAATTGGCTAAGGCCCTTGGCCATGCGGATTCAAGCGAAACGCTTCGTTCATCAATTGAAGAATTGGCATTGAAGGAAGCACAACTCAACGGTGACCTGCTGGCAGGAAGTGAAAGGCTAGCCACCATTCGTCAGCAATCTGATGATGATGAACGCCGGCTTCGAGTTCTTCAAGAACAAGTTGAGGCAACCCGAGAACGCCATACACGAGCGCAAGCTGAAGCCATGATGATGGAAGACAAGATCCACTCGAATTCGTCTGAATTGGAGTCCATTGAATCGGAAGCGAAAGCGGCCCGCCGTAGAGCTGAAGAGGACCGAACTCGTTTGGCGACAGACGAGGCACGTCAGGCACAAGTACAAGCTGAGCTTCGTGAATTGATGTCTGAACGCCGACAAACTCTACGTGAATTGGGTGACCTCGGTGCTCGAAGAGGTCATGCTGAGGCAGAACTGGTATCGCTTATCGAGCGTGCCGAAGCTCTTTCACAAGCTCATGAAGAGGCGCTCTCGGATATCCAAGAAGCAGAACGCCTACGAGCAAGACTGGCTGAAGAGCCACTTGCTCAAGCACTGCTTGACGATGCTTCTACTTTCGATGGCCTTGGACCGGTACTTGAACGGCTTGAGAATGCCCGCGTATTGGGTTACTCAGTTACGCTGCTCGATCGTGCTGTCGAACGTGGATTGCAAGTGATTCAATCGACTGTCGACCATGTTGCAGCAACACCGCGTCATCTTCTTTCCAGTGAAGTCATGACGCTTCTCGAACGACAAGTTCCACAAACTGCAGGGGCGGTTCGTGGACTTGCACGCTGGTCCGTTCAGCAACGCCTCGAACATCAATTGGGAGAAACTGTAGGTCATGTCGTTATCGACCTTGAACATCTGTTGGAAGACTTCGACCGCTCAATCACTATGTTGCGCCGATTAAGAAATGTCCTTGAACAACTCGTTCGACTCGGAGCACCTCCACACGAAGTGGATGCATTGCTGAACAATTGTACTCGGCCCGAAGCACTACCAAGTATCGCACGAGCAACTCGTAAACTTATTCAAGTCGCTCTTGATGACATCTACTTGGAAGCGGACCAACGCGATGCTGGTGAAGCGATTGCATTGGAAGATACCGCTCGAGTCCTTGAAGAACTGATTACTCAACTGGACGCTTCTGGACTCGCCGATGGCGTCCCAAGCGGTATGCTTTGGGAATTTCAACGCGACGGTTTATTGCCGTATGAACGCAATTCAATCCCGGACGATCAACGCACACCGGTGGAACAGGACATGCTGAACGGCATGGAATCTTCACTTGCTGGACAGGTTCCAGTTTCACTCGATGCTGTTGCTGAAACAGCAGAAGTCGATGCGTCAGGTTGGGAACAAATGCCAACGCCGGTTGATGAAGACGAGCCAAATGCGAAGCAATCTACCCCAACCAGTGCACCAGTCACGACCAGTGAAACTGAGCACAGTGATGAGCGGGCCCAACTTGAAGCCGAATTGGCTCGTCTTGATGCGTCATGGGATCGCAGGAAGGAACCTGCTGTGGAACAAACGACCGACCCGGCTTTGGCTGCTCTTGAAGCACGGTTGTCGAATCTTGAATTCTGAGGTGTTCCCATGACTGAACCGTCGACAATTCTTCACCGAAGCGAATCGGGAGGTCGACGATATCCTCTGTTCATTGAACGTATTTTACTGATTTTCGTCATCGCTGGAACGTGGGTGATTCACCCAATCATCTTGGATACGTTGGACGGTGTACTCGGTACAATTGCAGCGTGGTGCGCATTACCATTGCTGTTGTTGATGTGTGCTGAACTCATCGGACGCGTTCTGCAATCCGTTCGCAATGATGCGTGATTAAATCTCGACGACTTGCTTTTCTGTTGGCAATGCGTCAGCGTTCTTTCGGGCGTAGATAAGTCCCCAAATTCGCTCCCAAGGGACAAAGAATCGTAGCAATGCCATGATGCTCAAGAACATGGCTGCCGAGATTACCAATCCATAGGTAAGTGACAATTCAATTGATTCAGAGATTTGTCCAGCCCATTGACTTCCGGTTGAATCTTCGACAAAACCGAGTAGAACGCTGTGGAAACCAAGCGCCACCATTGTAGCAACTCCTGTAAGTCCAAGGAATCCAAAGGTGTGTTTGAGGTGAGTGTTGAGAACGTTGTCCATTTGTCGAACGTATTCTGGGTCCCGCTTGCATGACTCAGGAAGTCTGTAGGCATACTCAAGGTAGCGGATGACAGCGTACGATGATTCTTGGAACACCATGATGAGGACTGCAATCATAATCAACGCAAATTGTTGTTTGGTCACCAGCATCACTCCGAATATACCGATGGTTGGATCGCTGAATTGAGCACCGATGACGTTGACTGAATCACCGTACGAGCCCAACTGACCGTTGATGAGTGGGAAGGCAAGAATGGCGTGTATTCCTAGGAAAAGCAACGTGAACCCGATGGCCCAAGCAATTGAGCGTCGAGACAATCCCCAGATGCCACGCACACCCATGATGACCGGCAAGAGATAAAGGAACAGAATCATCAGTGAAAGAATCATCAGCAGCGGCCATTCAAGGGTACTTAATTCGTTCGAGTTCGGTAAGCGTAGGTCGAAAGAGAACAGCATTCCAGTAAGCCATGACAGCAAAAGTTGCCCGACCAAGACCACGATGAGTGTGACGATGAATCCAAGTTTAACACGTTGTTGAACTTTCGGCGTTTGGAAGGCAAGTAAAGCCATACCCCCGCCAACGGCCATTCCCAGCACCAAGGGTACGAAGAAACGAGCTAACCCGCTTCTTCCTTCACCGGTCAACCAATCTCCGATTGGCAGCTGGTCTCCAATTAGTATTTCGATGGTATCAAACAGCATCGTGTGGTCGATGGAATCAACGACGTAATTGGAGACAACTTCAAGATACATTCCGATAAGTGCCATTGTAGCAATAACTTGCAAAGAGATGATTTGCCACTGCTTTCGAAGAAGTTTGAGGTGCAGCGTCCGTGGGCTCATTTCACCCGTGACGGTGACGTCCCGTTGCAATCCCACATCATCAGCCATCTCAATACCCCCTCACTTGCATGAGTGCTTGTGACAAGTCCATGTCAGGCATCCAATCGATGACCATTGCTCCAGAACCGGCCAATGTAGTTAGGCGGTTCTGCCGTTCGAGTTTGAGAACTTCGTAGGACATACGAGGGATTCGACTCACCAATCGCTCAAAGTCTATGCTTGAAGGTGAAAGTACGGTTACTTCGTGGCCGCGTCCAACGAGGTCACGGACTGCAGCAGGTACTGTTCCATCACCTTCGCACGAGGAGATGATGAAGACTGGACTGCCTCGGCTGAATCTTCCGCTCAAGGAGTTCGTAACAGCCTGTAACGGCATGGTACCCTTTGGGGCCACTCCGGCAAGAGCGCTGAGGATTTTGAAATACTGCTTGTCACCGGTATCCGGTGGAAGATAAGAGAGGTTGTCGTCGAAGATGGCCAGGGCTACAGAGTCTCTTCGTTTGAGGAAAAAGGCAGCAAGGCTTGCAGCAGAGACGGTTCCCATTTCGAGAGGATTCTTCAGCACCGTCCCGATTCGAGCGATGTCTCTGCTGTCCAAAAGTATGTACAAGTCAGTAACAGCATCTCGGCACTTTTCGTTGACCATTAAGTCGCCAGTTCGGGCAAACGCCTTCCAGTTGATGTTTTTGAACGGGTCGCCAGGTACATATTCTCGCAGTGAGTAGAATTCTGAACCTTGGCCAGGCGTTCGTAAGGTTGTGGCTCCAGTGTACATTTTCGGGGTGCGTGAGCGAAGGAATGCTTCTTCCACTTCCTTGATTTGTGGGAAGATGACAATGTCACTGTGATGGTCGACATACATTTCCTCGACTCCCAAGTTGAAGGTGTTGCGTGAGCGCAGTGAAACAGGGCCAATCGAGAAATGACCGCGAAGCGGGCATCGTAGGACATAGCGTATTCGAGCGCTTTCGCCTGGTTTGAGGTTGAGGCGCATTTGGTTAAGGCCACTTCTCAATTTCATTTCGTGGGGAATATTATCGTAGACTTCCAGCAGTTGGGTATTTCGGTTCGAACGGTTGGTTACCAGCAGTTCGACGTACAAATCATCGCCTTTGTAGAGGTTATCTGCTGAAAGTGTTCGTTGAACTTCGACATCTCCGTGACCAGAAATCCACGAGTTAACAACAATGAAAGCGATGAACGTTAGTCCGAGAATCATCATCTGGAGATTTGCGATCATCATTCCTATGAGGATCAGTGCGATGCCACCGGTGAATGTGAAAGATGCCTTACGTGTCCACATAATTTCACCTCAGGTTCTTCCCCACGCTTTGATTCGTTTGACGACAGCTACCGTCTGTTCGAGAGAGTATTTACTCGGTTCAATGGCGAACTTTGCTAAGACTGGGTCGTTGATGAGTGAAACCAGTTCTCTGGCCGGCATAGCGTGGAACTCTTCTCGAGACAGGCCGTTTTGGTTTCTTACCTTGGAAAGGAACACTTGTCGAATCTTGTCGGTCTTGGCATAGTAGGTGTAACGGTTGGCATCGCCAAATCCGTAGTAAATGATGCTGAATACGTGCCGCCATGGTTCTGGGTCACGCTTCTTGATGAGGACCGCTTCGAAGGCGATGAACAGACCGAGGAACAACAAGAGCATAGCAAGTCCTTCGCCGGTGAAATAGACCAACAGGAAGTAAACGGTGTTGTAGGAATCGGCCAACAAAGCGTTTTGTGGGTGTCTTGATTCATCAAAGATGACCATGGCGTTTTCTGAAGGCTGCCCTTCCTCGCCAATCTTACTCGACATCAACGCTTCAGCGATGAAATCCAGCGCCCATTTCCTGTTGTCGTTTTCGGGAATACACTTGGTATTGTTGGTCACGCAGTTATTTGTTCCGTACAACGGGTTGTTGGGGTCGTTGAAACCTTCGTAGTCGTAAATGGCATTGATCAGCGCAGACCCATCGGCAATGAAGACGATTCGACCGCCTTCATTGGGGTCGCATGATTTTCGAGCACATGCTTCGACGGTGAGGTTGAACTGTCCCCATAGGTCAGGCGTCTCGGAGTTGACTTCGTTACCGACCCAAATCTCTCCGTCACCGTTGACGTCAACCGTTGCTTCGTTGCTTGTGACAGCAAGAATGGAAACTTCTGACAATGCTCCGTTAACGCCAGGAATAAGTTCCAAAGCAGTGATGTTGTTGAGGAGCATTTGGTAGGTTGCGTTGTATTCAATTTCACCGTTGTTCCAATGGTGAGCGCACAAACCAGCATCTTCCAGAGGCATGGACTGACCGTTCATGAGGCTGCAAGGATGTGCCCCTTCGCCGCTGGCACCGCTCCATCGTTCGTGAACGGAAATGGTAGTTGGGTCGATGCTGGTGCCGTTCATACCACAAGGTGTGGCTTGTATACACATCCAGATGTAATTGTAATCTAATTCCTGTACGTATGTTGTGTCGAAGAGCTGATATCCTGTGTAGCGTACTCCATAGGCTTGAGCAATACTGCCTGCAAATCCGTAGTCGTCAAGAACCAGTGCAGTGCCGCCAGCATCCACAAATTCAACGATTGCATCAATTTCCGAGGGTGAATATCCATCTTCGGAAGCGATGGTAATGAATCCGTCGCTGTCGAATTGAGGAAGGGAAAGTGTATCTCGCTCAACACCTGCTAGGATGTAGGTCGTGTTTCGTGGGTCTTCTATGTCGGCTAGAAGGAGTGGACTGCTCACCAATGAGTTGGTTTGAATACCTAAATCCTTGATGTCTTGCCGAAACGCAGACATATCGTTCCAATCGTTATCGTAAGCGGACAATTGATTGGTGTTTGAAATATTAACGAAATTAACCAAAATGCTCAGTAACAAAATCATCATTACAGACCAAAATGCGGCTTGAAGCCCGATTCTGCGATAGTTTAGATTTAATTCATCGAGCATTGGGCCACCTCTAGAGCACTGTTCCGACATTCCCACGTGTTCCATTGGGTTTAGAAGGTTGTTATCAGGTGGGTCTCAAATGCTCATCGTAAAAGAGCGCTGATGGTGATTTTGAGGCAGTTCTACCGCTTCAAATGAATGCGAGAAGCAATCCGAGATACTTCATCAACTGTAATGTGCATCAATCCTTCAATCATCTCCCAAGGCAACACCGTCGGATCGATATCTTGTTCCACCTTCACTCGGATTGCAGAGATTGAACCGGACTGCTTGTCGAAAACGATGTCTCGCAGTGTCCCCAAAAGTACACTGTGTGAGTCAATGACTTCACGACCGATTATTTCTCGTGCAAAAACAGCCACAATTTCACTCCACTTACAGGTTAACCACATCAATGCAGCACATCAATGCGTCGATGCAAGGAAGGGCCTCACATTGATTCCATTCCGAACCCAGTATCTCTGGAACGCTTGATGTTCGAGAGTCCAGATGTGAGCATTGTTTCCATCTTTTGATAGTAGGCGAGCATCTCAGGGGTGACCGTAGGTCGGACACGCTTGATGGCTTCTTCGAAGTGGGTCTTTGTGACCTTCTTCTTGCCAGCACGCATACAGATTAGAGCCGCTTCACGGCAAACCGCTTCTATGTCGGCACCAGTGAATCCTTCGAGACCACCGATTACGTCCTTGAGGGAGAATTTGGAGAGTGGCATACCTTCGCTGTGTATGTTGAAAATAACTTCTCGTGCTCCAGCATCCGGTGGAGGTACGTGAAGAACACGTTCAAATCGACCGCTACGCAGCAGTGCTGGGTCAATCATTTCCGGTCGGTTGGTTGCTGCAACGATGATAACGCCATCCAGAGACTCAACACCGTCCATGCTTGCCAGCAACTGGTTGACGACTCGGTTTCCAACATCGCTTCCTTCGGTACTTGACGACGAGCGCACACTTGCTATCGATTCAAATTCATCGAGGAATATAATTGCTGGGGCCGATTGCTTTGCCTTTTTGAAGATCTCACGGATACCACGCTCAGATTCTCCAACCCATTTGGAGATCATTTCTGGGCCCTTGATACTGATGAAATTGGCTTGAGCCTCGTTCGCAATAGCCTTGGCCAGCAGGGTCTTTCCAGTACCTGGTGCGCCGAACAGAACAATGCCTCTCGGTGGCTTTATGCCGAAGTGTTCGAACAATTCCGGCTTTGTAAGCGGCCATTCGACGGACTCCTTGAGTCGGTCTTTGACTTCATCTAATCCACCGACTTCTTCCCAAGTGACTTCTGGGATTTCAACGTAGATTTCACGCAGAGCAGACGGTTCAACTTCCTTGATGGCATATCGGAAGTCCTCCATTCGTACTTCCATCTTTTCGAGAACTTCCGGTGGAATTGTCTCTTCTTCCAAATCGATTTCCGGCAGGTAT
>JABGTJ010000088.1 GCA_018691345.1 Methanobacteriota archaeon | reverse complement strand
TGCAATTCTTTCCAAGGTAATAATTGCGGTGAAATCCGAGGTCTTGCATGGAGCCCAGACAGTACTCATATTGTAACAACCCATAGTCGAAACGACGAAGGGGTCTACTACTGGTTTGCTGATATTGACGAAGATAATGATGGTTACAACACTACTGACCAAGGCGATGGTTTAGTCGATGCATTCCCAAGCGAAGGCTCCCAATGGGATGATACCGATGGCGATGGTTACGGGGATAATCCTGCACCTGCTTTCCAACCCGATGCGTGCTTGACTGTTGCTGGTACATCGACACAAGACCGGTTTGGTTGCTTAGATACCGATGGCGATGGCTGGTCTGATGAAGGGGACTTATACCCAGCAGACCCGCTTCAGTGGGCCGACAGTGATGGCGATGGTTTTGGCGACAATTACTATTTCGATATCAATGGCGCTCAACTTCATTTGAATCAAACAGGCGATGCATTCCCAGATGATGCTACGCAGTGGAACGATACCGATGGCGATGGCCATGGTGACAATTATCAAAATGCCTCATGGGATAATTTCCGCGCCCCAGAATGGCCTGGCTTGCTTTTGACCGTTGCCACCAATATCGATACATTCCCGCTCGACCGAACGCAATGGGCTGATACCGACGGAGATTGGTTTGGCGATGAACAGATGAGCGACCGCGCAGATGGATGCCCGACTGTTTGGGGCAACTCGCAATTTGACCGACTAGGTTGTCTTGATACCGATGGTGACGGGTGGTCAGACCCTGATGCTGGATGGCCAGCAACAACCGATTGCTACGGCGCTGATGCCTTCCCTAACGATCCTACCCAATGGTGTGATGAGGACAACGATGGATTTGGCAGCAACCAGTCCGGTAACAACGCTGACGAATGTCCGAACCAAGCAGGTACCTCGAACGTCGACCGAATCGGCTGCACCGATTGGGACGATGACGGCTATTCGAATGCTGGCGACCCATTCCCAAACGATGGCACACAGTGGTCTGACCGCGATGGAGACAACCGAGGCGACAATGCAAACGGCACAAATCCAGATGCATTCCCTGATGATTCTTCCCAGTGGGTTGATGCGGATAACGACGGATATGGCGACAACCCTGGCGGTTTCAACGGCGATGCTTTCCCGAACGATGGTACGCAATGGGAGGATACCGATGGCGATGGTTTTGGAGACAACTTTGTCGATGTTGACGGCGATGGCGTTTCTGAAGGCAACTCGGATGTTTGTCCGACGGTCTCTGGTAATTCCCTTGACCCAACTACTCGTGGTTGCACAGATACCGATCAAGACGGCTTTGTCGACCCAGTCGATGTATTCCCGACCGACCCGTTCCAGTGGGCAGACGCTGATGGTGATGGCTGGGGAGATAATACTGCAGTTCCAAGCGGCGATGATTGCGTAGATGTCTTCGGTAAATCGTATGAAAAC
The DNA here is from genome assembly GCA_018691345.1 of Methanobacteriota archaeon. Classification (GTDB taxonomy): domain Archaea; phylum Thermoplasmatota; class Poseidoniia; order Poseidoniales; family Poseidoniaceae; genus MGIIa-L1. The sequence goes on along the minus strand of JABGTJ010000088.1, from coordinate 23,012 downwards.
AATCGACATGGTTGCCCAGATGCTGATTTTGATGGTTGGGCTGATGTTGATGATGTCTTCCCTTACGACACGTTGCAGTGGAAAGATTCCGACGGCGACGGCTGGGGTGACAATTACGATTACTTCAACGAAACAATAGATGACTTGGACAACCCTGGTCAAACCTACACCATTCGTAACCAAACCGGTGACGCCTTCCCTACGATTGCAGACCAATGGTCCGACATGGATGGCGATGGTTGGGGCGACAACCAAACCAGCTTCTATCAACCGGATGCTTTCCCATTCCAACCTTCCCAATGGAACGATTTCGATGGTGACGGATACGGCGATAACAGCGTGTTTGACCCGGACGGCGAAGATGGCCCATTCGGTCCAGAAACAGCCTTCCAACCGGATGAATGCCGCAAGGAATTCGGAACTTCAGTGCCGTTTTCAGAAAGTGAAGGCTACGGTTGCCCCGACAGCGATGGTGACGGTAGAGCAGACAGCAACGACATCTGTCCCTGGGACCCTGCAATCACCAACGGTGTCTTGACTGGGCCCAATGCCGTGAAATGCTCCATCACTTCGGATCCGAGCGTCAACAACGACGACGGTGAAGGCTCAGTACTTGGCTTCTCTACCGATTCACCGACCTTTATGGCATTAGGTGGACTGATTGTCTTGCTTTTGGGACTCATTTTCGTAGCCCAAATCGCAAAGGCATCTTCGAAGCGTAAGACATCTGCTGAGCGCGCTCAGGAAGTGAAGATGGATCTTGCTTTCTCAGAAGAAGAAGAACGACGCCTGGCTTGGATTGACCATTACGTGGCTGCCGGACAACTCGATGAAGCCAGAGCGCTTGGTTGGAGCGAGAGTGCACCCGTTCCAGAATGGAAGCAATACGAGATGCAACAACAAGCCGCTCAGGATGGAGCAGTACCGACTATGCTCGACTTGAGCAAGTTGTGATTGCTCTTTTGTTACACATCAAATGCACCGCTTACCTTTCAAGTAATGAGCGTGATTGTTCACCATGGCCGGCGGTACGCGTTGCACTGTAGCAGTCCTCGCGCTGCTCTTGCTGGGCTCTCTTCCGTATGCTGCGGGTGAAAACTCCAGCGACGTCGTCTTGATGCTTGAGGACCAATCAGCACTTCAGAGGGATTGGTACATCGAAGGCGATACGGTCAACATGATTCCGTTCTTTGTCAACAACGGCGTAGATGCGTCGATTGACAACGACCCATCCTGTGGCGTATCCCTGCAAGTTCTTGATTCAAGCGGGATTTTACTCGTTGATGAATCATCACTTTGCCGTGGCCAGTCTCAAACCCTTGACCTTGATAGCGGTGATGAACATTCTTTTTCCGCCCTCAATTGGGATTTGCGACTTGAAGACGGGTCGTTTGTAGACCCCGGTACATACACCGTGCAAGCCTTCCATTCTGCGACAGAAACGGCCGCTTCACAAGAAATCTATGTTCAAACTTCAGTCGATGTGTCCCAAGAGTTAGAGATTATTCTTGAACTCAACAGCCGACTTTCCACCTTGCAACACGGTGAAGAAATTATTCTGGGTATTGTTCTTCGTAACCCCACTCCGGTAACCTCACTTCTTCCACAAAGCGATGATTGCTATGTAGAACTCAACATCAATGGAGTTTCCACTCTTGCTATGCTTTGTTTTGATTCGGCACCATCCTTGGAACCTTTCGAACAAATTCTTCTTGGGCATGTTCTTCTCCAAGACTCCTCTCTCTTGCAAGGTTTGAATACGATTCAGGTAAGTCTCCCATCTCAAGCCCTGCTTGAAACGACATCGTTCACGCTTGAAGCATCAGAACCAATCGATACTTCTGTTCAATCACGTACTGAAGTACAACTGCAACCAAACGCTCCGGAAGAGTACCGGTACAGTGGCCAGGATACCTTTTCATCTGTTGTCCAAATTGAAAACTCGGGTGAAAACACCCTCGAATTTCATTTCACGGACTCTTGCCGTGCTGAGATGTGGGTTGTAAACGATTTGAGTGAAGTGGTTTTCGACAGCCGGCTGCTCAAAAATTGCAACGCTCTGGAACTTGATTATTCCATCGAAAAAGACGGCCAGTTGCAATTCACATTACCTGACTGGACATTTACCGATTTAGAAGGCTGCGAAGTCCCTACAGGCAAGTATTCACTTGTCGCAGAGATACCTGAATTCCACCTTGCTGTTCATCATACCATTGAATACCAACAATATTCATCTTCCGATTGTGCATCTTCCCCACAGTTCGAGGTTTATCCTGAATTGACGCCGACAGCTTCAGGATTTAATTTGAATTTGACACTTGACGCTGTAAGGCCCGAGGTCAACCTTCGATGGATTGACTCATGTTCGCTTAGTGTAGCCATTATCGACCTTTCAACCATCACAGAAGTCAGTGAACAATTCCTCATGTGCAATTCACTTGAAGGGCGTCATTTTGTGCTCCCATACGGCGAAGAAGACCCACTCATCTTGCAAGCAGGTACCGTGAAGATGACCGATGAGATGTCTCAATCACTCGAAGAAGGCCAATATCAAATGGTCTTGACGTTCCAATCATCGCATCCGGTCCGTGTAGGATTCGCCCTTAATTGGCCGTTGGAAGGTCAAGTTTCTACCGTAGAGCAAACCGTGGAAGCCGTTGTTGAAGAGGAGCCGAGAATGGTCAATGGAACATGGTCAGGATTGCAGACAGAGCTTGGAACATGTTGGATGATCGAAACAGTTGATGAAGGACAAATCCTTCTCTCAAGCGCTCTTCTTGGCCCTTGGGTTCCGCATCAAGGATGGAGCGGCACTTACGAGGTCGTTAACGCTCCAGCACACCCGGCATGTGAAATGTTCCAGGCACTGTCTGTACAAGTACGAACTCTCGAGGCGGAAACTCCACTCCAAGAATCTGAAGAGGTCGCTGAACAATCAGTTCTTGACTCTGATGAAGAGGCAATGGATGAGCAAGTAGCCATCATCGTTCCATCCGTGATTGTTGTTGTTGCATCTGGTTCGCTTCTTTCCATGCTGTTTGCGGTTCTTCTCAGTAACGAATCGCTTCGTATTCCGTCAACCGCAGCAGGTCTGTGGTTCCTCGGTTTGATCGGCAGAACCCATGAAACAAGCGATGGGCGATACCAACGAGGCCGTTTGATGGGATACCTTACCGCAAACCCAGGATGTCATTTCCGGGCGCTCATGGCCGCTTTGGACATGAGCAACGGACAGATTACGCACCATTTGAGAATTCTTGAATCCGAGGAAGGCATTTGGCGGAGAAAAGACGGACGTCTTGTTCGATATTACCCACTGACTAATTCACTTCACCCGGGCATGAACGAAGACGACTTGCCAGTACCACCGTTGTCCCCAGACCCGAACAGTCTTCAAGGCAAGATTCTCTCTTTGTTGGACCACGATGGCCCACTTGGAGAATTCCCGACTCAAGCCGAACTTGCCAACCGACTCGAAAAGAGCCAACAATTGGTATCGCACCACTTGCGGACGTTGCAAAAGTTTGGACTGGTTGAGAAGAGAAAAATGGGCTTGAAAAACCGTTACAAACTTACCCGTGAGGCAATCTTCCTGCTCGAGACGAACACCGATTTCACTCGTGAAGATTGACTGTGCGTTGAATTCCTCGATGTTCGACGGCCCACTCAATGTGTTTCCAACCGTGTTTCTCGGCGACGGCCATCACTTCATCGCGACACCATTCCTCTTCCAGCATGACGCCAACCACACCACCCGCTCCAGCCCCCATAGCTTTCCAGCCGAAGATGTGAGTCCCCCAAAGTGGCTTTAGCGCCCTGCGAAACGGTTCATCGAATGCCTTGTCGAGCAAATCGACGCTTTTGGTGGTCCTGAACATACTCAACCCGACTCCCGGGATGTTTTCTGATTCAATGGCTTCAACCATCTCTTGCGCCATGTGCCGGATTCGCTTTAGCGCTTCGGGAATGCTTGTGTCTCCTTCAGCATAACGCTGCCAAATCGAGTCGTGAAGTTCACCCGACACATGTGTGATTCCGCTGTCAAAAAGCAGAAGGTTTTGCTCGAGTTCTTCAAAAAATTTAGGCGAGGGAGTAAGCCGTTGTGAAGTTACTTTGTCGCCTTCAAACCGTAAGTGTTGCAACCCGCCATGGGCACTTGCCCACTGATCCTGCCGCCCACCGGTATTTCCCAGCAGTGCTTCAAACTGAAACGCTAATTCTGCGATTTCATCAGGCGTTTTCTCGTCCCCCGTGATGGCTGAAAGAAAGGCTACGTTCATTGCACCAGATGTTCCAAGACCAGAACCAATAGGGACATCGGATGAGTATTTTACTGAAATACGGCGCTCATCATCGATGTGCATTTCTGCAGTAATGTATCGGTTGATGGCTAAGTTCACCACTTCACCTACATGATCCTGGCAATACGTCGGTACATCCGTCCAACCCCCGGCTAAATCAATCCGAACTGGGACACGGACGGTGATTGTCTTGGCCATGATTACCCGATAATTTCCACCCACATGAAGAGTGGCATTCAAGTCAAATGGTTGATACGAAGGTTTGTCTCGCACGACGGTTGGTGTCAAAATGGACAAAGAATACAGCCCCGTTGATGAAGTCTCATGGCAACAAAAATGGGATGAAGCTCGGATTTTTGAATGTGAAATGCGAGAAGAAAGGCCTAAGTTTTATTGCCTTGAAATGTACCCTTACCCTTCTGGAAAAATGCACATGGGGCACGTTCGGAACTACTCCATCGGGGATGCAATGGCCCGGTACAAGAGAATGATGGGCTTTGACGTGCTTTACCCAATTGGTTTCGATTCATTTGGTATGCCTGCTGAAAACGCAGCAATGGATGAAGGAGGCCATCCATACGATATCACTGAACGTAACATGGCATCGATTACTCAGCAAATCAAACGTATGGGATTTTCATACGATTGGAAACGTAAAGTCAAGAGCCACGACCCACGGTATTACAAGTGGAACCAATACTTTTTCACCAAGTTTTACGAGCAAGGACTCGCGTATCAGGAGCACGCACCTGTGAACTGGTGTCATCAATGCGAAACAGTTCTAGCCAACGAACAGGTCAAGGCTGGAAGATGCTGGCGATGCAATGGACCTGTTGTTCAAAAAGAAATGAAACAATGGTTCCTCAACATCAACCAGTATGCGCAAGAACTCGTTGATGGGTTGGATACCATCGCATTCCCTGAGAACGTCAAATCACTGCAAAGAGACTGGCTTGGGCGCTCAGAAGGGGCGGAAATCACATTCGAGGTTGAAGGCAAGGGCCTGAACGTCGAAGTGTTCACGACCCGCCCAGATACTTTGTTTGGAGTCACGTTTGTGACCCTTGCTCCAGAACACCCAATGGCTAAGCAATTGGTCAAAGGAACAGAGTACGAATCTGCATGGCAAGACCTCTACGATGAAGTCTCAGTGATGGCTGAGTTTGATCGAATCCGCGACATGAAAAAGAAAAAGGGTGTACCTTCGGGTTGCTTCGCCCTTCACCCTTTGACCGGTGAGCGAATTCCAATTTGGATTGGGAACTTTGTCATCGCTTCTTATGGAACTGGAGCGGTCATGGCTGTACCGGGTCACGACGAGCGAGACTTTGATTTTGCTAAAGCATTCGATATCCCAATTCGACGCGTCCTTGTCATGGATGAAGATGGTGATGCTGCTGCGCCATTGGAATCTGCAGACACCGCTCACGGTTGGATGGTAAACTCTCCTCTCGAAGGCTTTGACGGATTATACGGTGAAGATGCCATGAAGGCTATTACTGAGGCGCTGGAAGCCAAAGGCTCAGGTAAGGAAACCATCAATTGGAAAATTCGCCCTTGGCTCGTTTCAAGGCAGCGTTACTGGGGCACTCCAATACCTATGATTCACTGTGGAGATTGCGGGATTGTTGCAGTTCCGGAACACGATTTACCGGTTGAATTGCCGACCGATGTAGCCTTTGGACAAGGAAACCCTCTCGAAACCTCTGAAGAATTCTTGAATGTTGACTGTCCAAAATGCGGTAAAGCAGCGCGCCGAGAAACCGATACAATGGATACCTTTGTTGACTCTTCATGGTATTTCCTACGGTTTACTGACGCTCTGAACGATGAGAAGTGTTTCGATGCAGAGGCAGCGAACCACTTCATGAACGTCGATTTCTATTGCGGTGGAATTGAACACGCTCAGATGCATTTGATTTACGCTCGGTTTTACACAAAGGCACTGCGTGATTTAGGCTTGCACTCCGTTGATGAGCCGTTCAATAAGCTGCTGTGTCAAGGGATGGTCAATTCACCTGCTCCATGGTGCGACACCTGTCAACTCACACTTTCAGTAGCCCACGGCGGCTCTCCTTGTCCTCACTGTGGGGGTAAACTTTCCGAACGCTCAGCAAAGATGAGTAAATCGCTTGGTAATACGGTCTCCCCTGGCTTGATGATTGAACAGTTCGGTGCAGATACTGTCCGTTTGTTCATCTTGTTTGCGGCGAACCCAACAGCGGGTATGGATTGGTCAGATTCTGGTATAGCATCAAACCACAGAGTGATGATTCAAATGGCCTCGATGCCTGAAAAATTACTCGGTTGGAGCCATTCTCCTTCTCCGATGGACACATGGATGCTTGCCCGACTCAAGCAACGATGTGCTGAGTTCCAACACGCCATGGACGTACTGGATTTGCGAAGAGCGGTGGAAATCTCCCATTACGATTTGATTAAAGACATCAATTGGTACATCCGCCGTGGTGGAGAGAATGCTGAACTCGGTCTTCAAATCCTCAAGTCGTGGACGCACCTTGTTTCTGTTTCAACCCCGCACCTCGCTGAACAATGGTGGCAAGAACTGGGCATGGATGGGCTTGTCAGCGGTGTGGAATTTGAACACTTGGAAGAGATGACAGATGCCGAACAATCAGCGCTTGATAACGAGACGGTACTTCGCAGCGTTCTTGATTCTGCTCGTCGCATCAAGGACGTTGCTGAACGTCACCTTGACGGTGCTGCTCAGTCCGCAACAATCGTTGTCGCTCCAACCTGGAAACGGGTAATGGCGGTTGAAGCGCTCAATTTTATTGAGCAAGGGGGCAGCGTCAAGAACTTTATTGCTCATCTTTCACAAATGGAGATTGCCCAAGGAGAACGTAAAGGCGAAATCATTGGATATTGGGGTAAGAAGATGTTACCTCAAGTGTTCAAGTGGGATGATGCTTCGCGCGCTCTCCTTCACAGTTCTCTGGATGAGGTGGCGGCTCTCTCGAACGGTTCAGCCTTTATTGCTCAAGAACTTGGCTTACAATCGATACAGGTTGTCCTTGGTGAATCTACCGAAGACCAAACAGGTCGCTCAGGTGGTTCAATGCCTCTTGCTCCAGCGATTGTTTACGCTTGATCAACTTCGCTGCCATTCGTTTCCAGTCCACCAATGGTTGGAACCATCGTCCATCTGGCGCCAGGTGTAGCCCGCTTCATCGGTCCACTGTTGGAGAACAACAGGTTCTGCAGCAACCACCGGTTGTTGAGCAACGGGTTGTTGGTAAGTTTGCTGGACAGGTGTTCTCTGCGGCTGGACAGAAAGAGACGAGAAATCCTTCACTGCTTCATCCGTTGAATCCTCTCCACGGCGCATAAACAGAACTGCACCAACTACGCCAATGATGAGGACAGCAACAACACCGATGATGGTGAACATCTGCTTTTGAGCAGCTTCTTCCTCGGCAGCGAGATTTTCTGCAATCAATTGTGCATTGTCACCAACTCCATCCCCATCGGTGTCGAGTGTTTCAGTGGCATCATCGGGGAAGGCATCGGCGTTATCACCGACACCGTCAACGTCCGAGTCTGTAGATTCGCTCGCATCTGTAGGAAATGCGTCAGCGTTGTTTCCAACACCGTCTCCATCGTCATCAAGCGTTTCAGTCGCATCGTTTGGTAGTGCGTCAGCATTATCGCCAACCCCATCCATGTCACTGTCCGTAGATTCAGCAGCATTGTTCGGGAACGCATCAGCATTGTCACCAACACCGTCCATATCCGTATCGAGCGTTTCGGTAGCGTCATCAGGGAATGCGTCAGCGTTGTCGCCTACGCCGTCCATATCCGTGTCGAGCGATTCAGTAGCGTCATCAGGAAATACGTCAGCGTTGTCGCCTACGCCGTCACCATCGGTGTCGATGGTTTCACTTGCATCGTTCGGAAACACATCTGCGTTATCGCCGACTCCATCCCCGTCAGAGTCGACCGATTCAGTTGCATCGTTCGGAAACACATCTGCGTTATCGCCGACCCCATCGCTGTCAGCGTCAGACGACTCAGTCGCATCGTTCGGGAACACATCCGCAAGATCGCCGACGCCATCGCCATCAAAATCACTTGACTCGTTGGGGTCGTTTGGGAATGCATCCGCATTATCACCTACACCGTCTCCATCGGTGTCGATGGTTTCAGTTGCATCGTCTGGGAATGCATCAGCGTTATCGCCGACACCGTCTCCATCTGTATCTGCCGATTCAGTTGCATCATTAGGAGCCCAATCGCCGTTGTCGCCTACGCCGTCACCATCGGTGTCGATGGTTTCAGTCGAATCGTTTGGAAATACGTCAGCGTTGTCTCCTACTCCATCGGAGTCAGAATCTTGATGTTCATTTGGATCGTCCGGGAATGCATCATTCTGGTCTCCATATCCGTCGTTATCGGAATCATAATCGATAATTTCAACCGAGTTTGCAGAGGCCACTGCAGTTCCCAAATCTGATCCATCGCTCGGTGTCACGGTCATTGTCCACACTTCACCTATCGACGTGTACGATTGAGGTACATTGAGGAAATCGTTCCGCTGCGAGACAGCAGTTCCATCTTTTGACCATCGAATTTGAGTGTTTGATTCAACATCGTCGTCATCATCGGTGTAATCGTAATTGGCAAAGAGTTCCTGGTCGTGGTATGCTTGGGTGATTTGGCCTGAGCCCTGAGTGAGACTCACGTATGCATTTGAGGCCACTGGCGGGGTATTTTGTACGACGATTTCAGTGATTGAAACGCTGTCAGTGCCCCATCCATCACCCGTATCCAAGCCGTTTCCGTTTCCTTGAAGAACCGCAATATTGACGCTTACAGAACCGCTTCCACTCACAGGTGCTTGCCAGTCAAATGCCCATCCGAGTTGATTCGAACCGGTGTGTGTTGCACTTGTTCCACTTTGGATTTTGACTCCTGTTCCAGCGTTTTGGAGCGTTCCTTTGTCAACCATAACATTGAATCCTCCGACAAACGCTGATGTTCCGCCGGTGTGGCTGATGTTGATGTTGTACACCTGTCCAGCGTTGTACGAAGTCGGGAAGTCGTTGGTGACCGTTATGCCCCCTGCGTTACTGTGGCAGGTGCAGCCGGATGAGGCTTGGTTATGCTTGCCAGAGGAACTCCCTTGAATCGCCGGTACAGTTGCGAGTAGAAAGAGCACTGCAAAACATAGAATTGAGCGTTTATAGGACTTCATAAGAACTGCTTGGGGGTTTAGGTATTGAATGTATGGTGCTGAAAACTCATTCTTCCTGTTCGTTACCGCTTTCAATAGGGGTGGCCATTGAAGCAGAGTCGTGTGACGTGGTGGAGTATTTTTTCGCCGGTTTTGAGGAATTCGGATTGTTGAAGAAGTTCACATAAACCGCACCGATTACACATATTATGGCAAGAGCATACAAGCCATTCGAAAGCGAAAAACCACTTTCAGAGGAGGCATCGTCATCCGAGGAGGCACCGATATCAACCTGGCAACCTGCAAGGTCGACAATGCGTCCAGAATCGGTGTTTTGACACAAGTCAATCGCATTTGGAATGCCGTCTAAATCGTCATCCAGTTGGTATTGGCTGCAACCTGTTATGCCCACTTGTTGGCCCGCTACAGTGCGAGGACACAAGTCATTGGTGTCGAGGACTCCGTCTTCATCATCATCGTCATCTTCGTCGCTGTCAATACATCCGTCTCCATCAACATCTTGTCCTTGAGCAGCGATACCTAAAATGCCAGTTCGGCAATTATCAATCAGATCGTTTACTCCATCACTGTCATCGTCATCATCTTCACTGGTGTCTCGACATCCGTCGCCGTCGTAATCATCGACAAGGGCGCTATCGCTCCATCGGATCTCGCCTCTCGGGCACGAGTCAAGAGCATCGAGAACACCATCCTCATCGTCGTCAAAATCAGTAATCGAATCGTGACAACCGTCTTGATCGTGGTCGTTGATTTGGTTCGAGGTCCAAACCGGAGAATCCCGTGGGCAATTGTCGGTTGGGTTAGCAATTTTATCCCCGTCTTCGTCAATATCGCAACCGTCTCCGATGTTATCGCCATCAAGGTCTACCTGCGTTGGGTTCGACAGGAATGGGCAATTGTCCATTTGGTCGACCCAATCGTCTCCATCGGTATCGATGTCAGCACATCCGTCTCCTTCGGCGTCTACCTCTGGTGTTGATTTCCATCCAACAGGGCCCAATGGGCACAAATCGACATGGTCGAAAACGGTGTCTTCGTCATCGTCGAAATCTTCAGTTGCATCCCTGCATCCATCACCGTCGTGATCAGTTGAATCTTCAGAAAACCAATTTCTTTCACCGAATTGACAATCGTCGGTTGCATCCAAGACGCCGTCGTTATCATCGTCCTCATCGCATACATCGCCCTTGATATCTTCGTCAAAGTTCGACTGAGCCATGTTTGAAATTCTCGGACAATTGTCTTCTCCATCAAGAACTCCATCGTTGTCTCTGTCGGTCTGGTAATGCCACACTCCAACATCGAATGACCCGAGGGAAGTAGCGTTGTATTGGCCAGTCGAAAAATCACCGTTGAAAATATAGGACATAAACGGCGACCCGTCTCCGGCAATCTCAAGAGCAGTCGGCTGGTCATATCCATCGCCTCCCGCAGAGACTGCCCATTCCCAGGTGTTGTCATCAAGTAACTCTGCAAGGAAGATATCGTAGTGGTTTTCGTCGTTGAAACCGTCGATGTCGATTAGTGTGTCTTGTCCAAGAGTGAGACCGGCGGAGGTCATTCCAGTGACGAATGTGGACCCCTGCTTGTTGTGAGCAATACCGGTAGCGCGATCAATTCCAACTCCTCCGGCGGTTACAACTCCAACCCATCCACCGGATTGGGATATTTCTGCTACAAACAGATCTGTTTCGTTGGATTGTCCAGTGGTGAGCGGCCCAAATGAAGCGTTACCATTGTATTCGCCAACGATCTCAATTCCAGAGGTAGACATGCCGTCACAATCCCAAACACGGTCTTCATTAGGCCCTCCAGCCAAAAGTGCCCAGTCCCATCCAAATTCAGAATACCGGGCAACGGCTACATCTGAGTAACCATTTGAAGTGAGAACCGTTTCGTTGACAAAGAGTTCTCCAGTGAAAGTAACGGTGACGTATGTAGCACCTGATCCATCGATGCAAAGAGACCCCTTAGGTACAATCCCTCCGATTGAATCTGTTTTTACATAAGAGAGCGACTCTCCGTTTTCGCTAAACGATGCGACGAGGAGGGATTGGTCTGTTGAAGCTTCCAGAAGAGTTCTGTTCAGTTCGACATCTCCATTGAATCCCACAGCCAATTCGATGTTGTTTTCTGGTGTGACGAGCATGTCGAGTACAAACAGTTCATTTTCGTTTCGAATCTGAGTTGCCCATACCCATTCTCTTGAGGTGTCCATTCTCGCAAGAAAGGCATTTCCTTCTTCAAGGTATGAGTTTTTTGTCAGAGGGGTTAAATCACCCAATTCCAGTTCGCATACGATGCCAATACTGTTCATGCAATACGTGCCAGCGACAATCAAATCACCGTTTGGCATCAATGCGATTGCGTCTATTGAATCCGTTGTAATCGAGCCTTCGCTAACAGCGGTAATCCATGTGCCATTTGGTTCAGTCCAGCCGAGGAAAAAGTCGACATCCTCAGAGCCACCACGGGCACCGACCGGATCGATTACATCATCAAACTGAATGTTTCCTTGAAACCAACCCGACGTCACAATACCGCCATCTGGATACATGAGGCTGTGTGCTACATAATCCCTCAATCCTCCACCAAAACTCGTAGACCAACCGATTGAGGTGGAGTTGTCTTCTTCGGTAGAAGATGGATTCAACTTTGAATCAAGTGTCAAATCGGGTTGAATGGGGAGCGATGAAAGACTTGCCATAACGAGTACGCAGACCAAAAAAAATGGAATGATACTCTTGCGCATATATTCCGGAGCATGTTACAGCATTTGAAACCGTGTGTTTTTTTGTCCCACAAGTTCATGTCGGGTCCATCTATGGAATTCCATGGACGCCCCTCAAGGAGTATGGCGTCGTTCTCTCGAGAAAGAAGAATCAATCCAGGCGAGCTTGAATCTAGCACATCTCGATTCATGGCCATCATGGAACACTTCTGCTCAACGCGTTCTTTCCGAATCGACGGGAAGTCTCGATGTTGGTCAGCGGTTTGACCTCCATCGAATCGAACGTCAAAGGCTGATTGAGGAAATGTGGAAGGTAACCGCCATCCGGAAGGGCGGTGAACCAAACTTCCTCGAAATGGAATTTGATTGGCTTGGGCAACAGCGAGAAGGAAAAGCGATTGGGACTTCACTGAAATCGTTGAAGATGAGTGTGACTGTACTTTGTGAACCTGAGGGCGGCATAGAGATTGCCGCATGGTGGGCTGTTTCCGGTTGGTCAAGATTTTTTCGAGGGCGTGTGAATGCACAGGCCAGAGCCTTCGCAACACAGTGGTTGGCGGATTTATCCGGCCCCGGTACGGAGCCAATTGGCGATTCACAGCCTCTTACTTTTGTCGAAATGGAAAGCGAGGATTCAAAGACGGTCGGCGATGACGATGTGTGATGACCCGACCCGACCGAGACAATCAAGGTGGCTCATCTTCGCGTAACAAAAACCGCTCGAACAAGAACCGTGGTGGACGACGAGACAATCGACAGCGCCGTTACGGAAGCACCCCTAAATCGACACTTGAGGAGCGTAATGCCACTGAGATTGCACGGATGGATAAACAAGCACGTTCACGGTTTGAACAGTCGCCCCTGCCGATGGGTTTTCCCGAAGACACTCCCGAGCCGAAGACCTTCTCGTTTGATTGGGCCTCAGTACCAGTACCTCTCAAGGATGAGGAGGCTATGGCTGGCAAAGTTATGCGCAAGGGTGAATTCGGTTGGCTCGAAGATGAACGCGTCGACCAAATTGCAGTCATTGCTGAAGGTTACAAGATGACTCTTGAACAAGCCCTTTCACTCCGCTCAGCCCTCCTCCAGCAAAAGACGGTATACGGTCACGGCCGATTACGCTCCCAAGGCAAAAACATGCTCCGCCTATACAACGAAGGCGTGAGTGTTGTCGACCTTTCGACGCGGTTTGATTTTCCACCAATGAACATTTTCCGAATTATTCTTACCGAAATGCGATGGTCGAAATCTAAAATCAAAGAAAGTTTGCGGCAGCCAAGCAAACTCAGCAAGCGTGAACGCAGTGAATTTGAGGCAGCAGAAGCGGCGGACCGCGTTTCAAACGTTGACCAAGGTGAATCCCAGGAGCGTGCTGACTTGTTTGAAGACATATTGGCTGATTGGTTTGAAGACCAAGGCGTCCGACTCCGCAGACAACCGGAAATGGTCAAGGAGCAAAAGCAAGATTTGGGCCGACCGGTTCGAACTCCGGACATTCTTTTCTTGGACCATGTCGAGATTAACGGTAAGCCAGTAGCTTGGATTGACGCCAAGCACTTCTATGGCGCAGATGTTGACTTCCAACGGAAGAAAATGGCGAAACAGATGGCCCGATACATCGAGGAATGGGGCAGTGGAGCCGTAGTTTATCGCCACGGCTTTTCTGCAAATCTCTTCATGCCCGGATGCACGCTTTTGGATGCGAATGTTTTGGACTTGTCCAAACTCGGTCCTGGCGAATGATCAATGTATCCGCGTCTCAATTGCGCCAAGGCCGGCATTGTTCAATGCCTCGGCAATTTGGTCCAATTCCTCTGAGGTAAGAGGACCGTCGAGCCTTCGTGGTAAAACGCATGCTGAAACGCCGAGCATGCATAAACGTACATTCACGCGAGCTTGTAAATCGAGTTTGAGAATTTCACTGCGAACGGTAGAAAGTAATTTTTTCCGTGCAGGTTCGTCGAGTAATCCTGAGTTCTCACCAAAATTACGCGACTCAAGCATCAAATCTGGCCATCGTTCGAAATTCCATTCCTTGAGCTTAAGACGAGAGACTGAGCGTTCACCGGCTTCAGAAATCGAACGCTTCCATCGTTCATCATCGATGTATTTTGAGGTGTGTCGACTTTCATCAGGTTGCCATGTGAGGAGAACCGGTTGTACGGTAGTAAAACTGACCACCTCTCCGCCAGAGCCTGGTGCGCCAGGTTGCAACCGCAGTTCCACGCCATTTTTGGACATGCCAAGCACATCACCGAGCCCAGAACCGTGTTTTCGTTCGATTCGGTGTGCAATGCGAAGATACTGCTCTTCGGTACCTTTGCCAGTGATTGAGTAGAACCCTCGAGCGACAGCGAGTAGGCCAGCTGCAGACATGCCAAACCCTTGGCTTGTAGGAAGTTCAAGTTGCACACGGATTCTGTACGAATCTGCTGGAGTGAGGAGGCGTGAACTACGCAATTCTTCGACCAAGTCAATGTACAAGAGCGATGAATCTTCTATTCGAACACCCTCCATGTTCACGACTTCGATCTGAATCGCACCGTTCTCAACCGGTCCTGCCGGAACATCCAGTTCCGAGCCTGCTGAGATAAGCGCCCCGACTTCTGGCAAGTTTGTGGAGACGTATTCGACCGTTGCCTCTACTCCTGTAGCGATGTTAAAGCCCGCCCCTCGGCTGCCTTGGGAACGCGCTAAGTGTGCGTCTTTCCAAATCGAAAAAAGGAGCGTAATGTGCCCCCCGCATCGTTCCACTGCCATGTCGGTCGACTCTACCAACAGGGGTTGAGTGATGAACTCTCGCTACGATTCAGGATGGTTCAGTTTATTTCTACGAATCTTGATGGCTTCACTTCTCATTTCCTCGCCGATAATATCGTATCTGTCATAATCTTCGAAAGCAGAATACTGCAATTCCTCAATCAAACAGGCGAACTTGTGACACAGCATTCGGAGATCAATGGGAATCATTTTCTCATCATCAAGACCGTACCCTCCTCTCTCAGGTCCGTTCAAGTCATATCCTTCAATCCAGACATGATCGGCTTGGTCGTGAGCCAAGAAAAGGTCGAGCATAGGGAGGCGTTTAGCCGTGTTGACATCGTCTCGTAATCCGAGAGCCATCGAAACCAATTGGTCGCAAAACGGTAGTTCTTTTCGGTGCTCGTGACTCACATCCAAACACAGCGTGCACCAAAGCCGTTCTTGATCGTGCCAAGACAGTTCTTGTTCATAGGTGGACTCAATATTCATTTTCCCTCGAAGTGTTGGTTCAAAGACGATTACGAATCTGTTCTTTTCAATGCTTACACCCATTTTCAGCTCATAGAGGCG
Organism: Methanobacteriota archaeon; assembly: GCA_018691345.1. Taxonomy (GTDB): domain Archaea; phylum Thermoplasmatota; class Poseidoniia; order Poseidoniales; family Poseidoniaceae; genus MGIIa-L1. Next base: position 7,432 of record JABGTJ010000088.1, on the reverse strand, counting down.
TTGCGATAAACTGTGAATTGTCATTTCAATCACGACAACAGTCCTGTTGCTTTTCACATCATGATGTTCTGAACTATGTATCTTCACCCAATCTTGGTTTTTACATATTGATTCCAACCACGTCATTGCTTTGTACTCACTTGGTATGAGTAAACAATATTTTTCAAGAGGAGTCATGCTTATTGAGCGTTCTACAGTATTTTAACACAACAAAAACGACATCGAAGGGGTTTTGACCCCCCCTTCCTTCACCACTCCATGGCCCTCGAGATTGGTGATGCTGCACCGGAGTTTAATTTGAAGAATGCAAATGCATCTGTGGGCGAATCACGATTGACTCTCGAGCAATCTCGAAAGCAGAATGGGCTCATCGTCGTCTTTGAGTGCAATCATTGTCCGTATGTTATTGCCAGCGTCTCACGATTGGAATCGATGGCTGCCGATGCTGCAACCATGGGGATTGGTTTTGTCGGCATTAATTCAAACGACCCTGAGGCTTATCCAAACGATTCGTTTGAACATATGGAAAAAAGGGCTGAAAACATGTCCTATTCCTATCTTCATGACGAAACGCAAACCGTGGCGCATGCATATGATGCAAAACGAACGCCAGAGTTTTTTCTCTTCGACGCACATCTCAAACTCGTTTACACGGGTCGGATGGACGACTCGCCGCGTGACCCATCGCAAGTTCAAACCAACGAATTGAGGGATGCCATAGACGCAATGTTGCGTGGAGAATCACCGGTTGTAGCTCAAACCGAATCCATTGGATGCTCCGTCAAATGGAAAGCCTGAGGTGTAAGAATGTCTGGTTGCCGACGTCAATGCGATTGGGACAAAAACATGGTCTGTCGTAGCTGTGGAATTGATTACGGTCTTCCAGACGATCCTGTGAAAAAGGATGTTGTTCATCCCCCCGCCGAAGAAGAATAATCAGTATTGCTCAAGAACCAGTTCGGTTGTTGTTGAAGCAATTTCGTTTGGTGCAGCAAGCCACATTTTGTCGAGTAACTTTCGCAAAGCCATTGTATCGTCAACGTGAACAAGTGCTACGAGGTCAGCGCTTCCAGACACTTCATAGATGATTTCAATGCCTTCCCATCCAGTCACTTCTGAAGCGAACGAGCCAATTTCAGCACCAGGCGAGACCTTGATTCGGACGAGTGCAGTCAACCCAACACCGCCTTCACGTACGGTATAGCCTCGAATTATTCCGTCTTCTTCCATCTTACGAACGTGGGTTCGAACGGTACGCTCGGAGGCTCCAACCTCTTTTGCTAATTCGACGTACGACATTCTTCCGTTTGTTCGGAGTTGGGCGAGAATTGCTCGGTCTATTTCTGCTACTCGTGGCACAACCTCTCCTACGGTTTAGAGTATATCAAATGACCTTCATGCCTTTTTCCGGTGATGCAGGGGATGATATGGTCGAAATATGGAATGAAAAGCACCAAACTACCTTTCAGGCACAACTTCACTTGCCCCGTATGATTCAAAACCCGTCGTCCACTGGAACGAACCGGGGAACACAATGTCTGGCCACATAACCGGTCTCGATGCTCGAATGATTCTTGACAGCCGCGGAAATCCTACTGTGGAAGTCGATTGCTATGTTGATGGTAATTTGCTCGGTAGGGCAGCGGTTCCATCTGGCGCATCGACGGGTGCATATGAATCACTCGAAATGAGGGACGGCGACGCATCTCGCTATCTTGGCAAGGGCGTCTCTAAAGCAGTTGACAACATCACAGAGCGAATCGAGGAAGTCTTGTTGGGCATGCCGGTTGATGAGCAACGCATTCTTGATGAACTGATGATTGAACTCGATGGAACTCCAAACAAAGCCAATCTTGGAGCGAACGCCATGCTTGGAGTGTCGATGGCGTGTCTTCATGCCGGGGCTGCTGTTCATGAATTACCTCTTTGGAAATACATCGGCGGCGTTGCAGGAGGCTTAATGCCTGTCCCAATGCTCAATATTCTCAACGGCGGAGCGCATGCTGCATCGAACGTAGACGTACAAGAATTCATGGTAATGCCTCACGGATTCGACACCTTCGAAGAAGGATTGCGAGCCGGTGTTGAAACGTATCATGCTCTAAAGAAGGAACTCAAGGCAGACGGATTGCTCGGGGGAGTTGGTGATGAAGGAGGTTTTGCTCCAAACTTGCCAGCCAACGAAGAAGGGCTGAAGTACATGGTTCGGGCAATCGAAGGTGCAGGCTATTCTGTTGAAGAAATGGGAATCGCCTTGGACGTAGCAGCAACAGAATTCTATACCGAGGAAGGCTATCACATGGACGGCAAAGTCCTCTCAAGCGATGAACTCGTGGACGTATATTCGGGTTGGTTAGATGAGTATCCAATTCTTTCCATCGAAGATGGGTTTGATGAAGACGACTGGCGAGGATGGGCTACATTCACCAAGCGTGAAGGACACCGAGTACAATCCGTAGGCGATGATTTGTTTGTTACACAGTCAGAGCGCCTTGCTCAAGGTATTGAGTTGGGTGCAGCCAACGCCATGCTTGTCAAACTCAACCAGGTTGGTACCGTCACTGAGACGCTTGAAGCGATGGATTTAGCCACTTCAAACGGTTACAACAACGTCATTTCTCACCGCAGCGGAGAAACTGAAGATGTGACCATCGCAGATTTGGCAGTTGGGACCCGGGCAGGGCAAATCAAGACCGGTGCACCTGCTCGTTCAGATCGAGTAGCCAAATACAACCAACTTTTGCGGATTGCCGAAGATGTTGATGAATACCGCTCCCCGTTCTAAAATGAGTATTTTTACAGTGCTTTATATGGGGGCTGTGAAAAATCATGCCCATGAAGCGAGCACTTGCATCCTTGATATTAGCCAGCCTACTGATGACGACTCTACCGCTCAACGTAGCTGCGGACGAAACTGACGACATACCGACGAATGCTGCAGCAACCGGAGTACACGACTCCTTAGTCGCTGCACTGACCCATGCAGACCTCGTTGCCACATTGCAAGGCGACGGACCATTCACCGTCTTTGCACCAACGGACGCAGCGTTTGCTGCAGCCGGAATCGATCTCGCTGATTTCGACACGGATGAGGAAAACGCAACACTATCTGACATTCTCCTTTACCACGTCTACTCCGGATCCGTTGCTGCCGCAGATGTAACCGACGGACTCACCGTCGCAATGGTCAACGGCGACGATGCAACTTTTGCTGTTGCGGCTGACGGTACAGTCTCTATTGGCGATGCAAAAGTAACCACCGCAGACGTCCAATCCAGCAACGGTATCATTCACGTCATCGACGCTGTATTGACCCCGCCAGCAGATGCACCTACTCTCGACATCCCTGCGACTGCACAATCAACAGGCGTTCACACAGCACTGGTCGCAGCACTCACGCAAGCAAACCTTGTTGCAGCACTGCAAGCCGACGGACCGTTCACGGTCTTTGCTCCAACGGACGAGGCATTCACAGCGGCCGGAATCGACCTGTCGACGTTTGACACTCCAGAAGAAAATGCAACGCTTGCTGACATTCTAACCTACCACGTTTACGCCGGTGCTGTCCCTGCCAGTGCAGTAACAGACGGGCTAGCAGTCAACATGCTCAACGGAGACAAAGCAACCTTTGCAGTTAGCACCGACGGAGTCGTCAGTGTTGGCGGAGCGACCGTTACGACAGCAGATGTTCAAACAACCAACGGTATTATTCACGTCATCGACAAAGTACTCCTTCCACCACCAGGTGACATTTGTTACAACACGATCTCCCACACAATCGTTGCTGGGTCGACCAACGTCGAATGCAATTCCTACTTGTATGTAGAAAACTACACCGTTGGTGGACAAACCATTACCGGATGTTACAACACAGTGACGCACGCAGTCACCGATGTTAGCGCAGCAATCTGTGGCGCATACATGTGGACTCCAGCTGTTAATATTGCAACGACAGCAGGCGCTACAACAATCCACGCCTCATTGGTCGCAGCACTCCAAACCGCAGATCTGGTTGCCACACTGAGCGGTACTGACGAATACACAGTCTTCGCACCGACAGATGCAGCATTCGCAGCAGCAGGTATTGATCTCGACGCATTCGATACACCGGAGGAAATTGCGGCACTCGCAAACATCCTCCTCTACCACGTCGTAGCAGGCACAACCCTTTCAACCGATTTGACTGAAGGTGAAACAACAGTTTCTGCAGCAAACGGAGACGACTTGTTGATTCATGTCACTGGCTCCTCGGTCATGGTCGGCACTGAGATGGCAAACGTCACGTTAGCAGATGTCCCTGCTAGCAACGGAGTAATCCACGTTATCGACAAAGTTTTGACACCGCCAGTATCTCTTCCAGACTGTGATGCGACCGTCGGAATTGCTCCAAGCGGACTCAAGTTCTCACCAGCAACGCTCAACATTAACGTAGGCGACACAGTTTGCTGGCAATGGACCGACTCGAGTATGGCACACAATGTACGCCAAGTCGATGGAGATCAATCCTCAACATACGAGGCAGACGGAGTAACTTCCGGAGACGCAGCAGTTACCGTTGACTTCCGTTACACCTTTGACGTTGACAGCACGACATTCTACTATGCCTGTGAACCGCATCTTGCCTCTGGTATGTTCGGAAAGGTCATCGTAGGTGATGGCGGCGTCGTAGAAGTAATCGAACCTGTTGACAACTCAAACGATGACGATGACGAAGAAGAATCTGTTCCAGGGTTCCTTGCAGTATTCTCGACCATCGCTCTGGTTGGAGCGGCGTTCGTTGCATCTCGCAGGAACGAGTGAAGTTCTTTTCAGTGAAGAACGAAGGCAGGCGTTGGGCAACTTTCTCAGCGCTCCAGACTCTGCCACGACGACCGTTGAGGTATTGCGGCATGGCTCCCATGTCTCTATCCCCCCCTCGAGCGAATACTTGGAGTGTTCCTTGTGCCTCGCTCGGGGGATCTGTTGTTCGTGAACTATGTCTCCTCGACACCGTCACGGTTCGTGTGAAGTGAATGAGAAAACGATGGGCTCTCTCCATATGGTGGGAGCCGGCACATCAAAAAACAATCACCGCATATCATCGTTGAGTATCATGTCCAAGAGCCCTGGTAAGAGTCGCGACTTAGACCACCTTATGGAACAAAATTCAACGGAACTTGATTTTCTATCTGCCTATGGTGGGTCGTCCTCAGAAGGCGACGGTCAAGCGATATTTTCGGCACTTCAGCGCTTTCTCAAAGCGGGTGGAGTCGAATCCAAATTAAGCAAGAAAAAGGATTCACTCAAGTTTTCATTTGGTAAAGCAAGCATTGGAGAACATGGTTGTAAAATATCATTCAAAGGTACTGACCTACCTTTGGTTGTGAGTGATTTACTCCAACCGGGGTTCACCCATGGTAAACTTGCTAAGGACCGCCGAACATGTTCTGCGAACATGGTTGAATGGGGTATTGAACAGCGACGCTTCATTGAGCGAATGGTTGAGTATTTCAATCACGTCGAGTGAAGGCAACGGCCAAGGAAACACTTCCTACAGCAAGGAGAGCTCCGAATCCAGGAAGAGTTTCATCTGAATTCGATGCACACTCGCCGTCTTTGTAATCGGTGCCGCCCCATCCGGAATCTTGCTGATAGTGGCACGAGGACCATGTCTTGTACCAGTCTCCTTGAGGGAAATTGGTTGAAGAATCATCATCGTAAATGGCCTTGACTCTCCAATTCACATAGGTGTGGTCCGATGGAGGCGTAAGCGATACTGAATAGACTCGTTCTGAAACTCCAGCATCTCTGAGCACTGGGGGGTCGCAAACTCCGTCGTTGGTACAGACCTGTGTTGTGATTTGAAACGTTGTGCCGTTGTCATATGCATCTTGATCCATTTCAATTGAAAGACTCCATTCACGACCATCAACGGATGGAGATGTTCGTTCAGATACGGTGAATGGGACATCCTCGTTTGATGGATTAACATCCGTTCCTGGGTTTGCATCGCTTGCCATAGCATGGAGTGGTATCAGTATCGACACGACAAATATTGTGAGTAAAGCATTGATTCGCACAGTTCTCGTACTCCGTTGTTGTATTTATGCTTAGGGTGAATTGTCCCGAATCTAAAGTTCCATATCCCAAAGTTCATCTCCAACCCAGTGGAGTGTTTTGATGCCTTTGCCCTTCGAACCGTTCACAAGTTCCTCAGCGTTCATCGTAGCCCATCCAATGGCGAGTGGGCGTTTGTGCTTCATGTCTCTAATCCACACCAAATCGCCTACTTCAACGGTTGAGTCCGCTCCGTGAACTCCAGCGATCATGCAGTCGGCACCTTTCATCAGAAACGGAATCGCACCGTGGTCGACTTCAACCCATTTGTCGGCATCATCATGCTCCATAAATCCGCGAAGAGTCAAGAACACAAAGCGCTCCAATTCCTCGTTTTGAATTTCGATTGCCTTGGCAACTTTGTCCACAAGAACAACCGTCCATGGTCCAAATTCAGCCATCTCAAGGAATGCCCCATCAACTTGCAAGTCGATGTTGAGTGCTTCTTCTAAATTCAAGAGTAAAGGAGCGATTTTTTTCCTGCGAACAGGTCTTCTTTTCCGCATGCTCCAATCACGGGTCATGAACTGCACAGGTGAACCCACTTCTTGACGCTTGGCTTGACCCTGTGTTTGATGAAGGTGAACCTATTGGTTTGGACATGGCCCTTTGGTGCACCATTCGAACTTTTGCCAAACACGCTGCAGAATTAGGAAATGAACAACCTGCAACACCAGTGTTCTTTGTCAAACCCAACAACTGCATTCAAAGACACGGCTCTATTCCAGTATCACAGCATCTTGGTGAAGTTCACCATGAAGTTGAATGCGTGATCAGGCTTAATCAGCATGCCCAACCCGAAGCTATTGCTGTTGGATTGGACTTGACCGACCGCCTCACTCAAGGAGAACTACGTTCTGAGCAGTTGCCATGGACGAAAGGAAAGTGCTTCCGTGCAAGCGCCTATGTAGGTGGTTTTGTTGATTGGGATGCCTCGTTTGAATCCCTGGTCCATGCAGATATAGGACTCAAACTGAACCTTTGGGTCAACGATGTTTTGGTGCAAAGCGCCTTGTTGTCGGAAATGACCATTCCCCCTTCCCTACAGATGGAAGAACTGTTGACATGGGCGCCGGTCAACGCGGGTGATTATCTGTTCACGGGTACACCGTCTGGAGTTGGTCAGTTGCATCCCGGAGACACGCTCAAAGCCACGCTTGAATCAAAAGACAAGGGAGTTTTGTCGTCAATTCATGCACGGTGCGATTAGGGTTGATTTCTTATATGCCCTGTTGGTGGCTTTGGTCTGCAAGGTGGCATCATTATGGCTCAATGGCACGGTATCTCTCGACGTAAACCAAGTGGCGGACGCAAAGTTCAGGCTCGCAGCAAGCGC
>JABGTJ010000087.1 GCA_018691345.1 Methanobacteriota archaeon | reverse complement strand
GTTCCCGAGTGGAGCAGCGAGAAGTGTGTAATGACGGGGTTGGCCATCTGAGTTGTAGTAATTCAAGAATTGAACTTTGAACACGACCCCGCGATCTTCTACGATGTAAACCTCGGAATCAGGGACAATGCGATGGACTGAAAAATCGTAAGAATACCACTCTAAACGTTCCTCGCCATTTTCGTCGAGAACATATTCTTCATCTGCCTTTACTTGACTAAAATCATCTTCAACAGCAAGACCTTTTCGTCCTTCGCCAAGGAAGATATCTGTTTGCAGGAAACTCAGACTGAATGAACTTTCATTGGAAACTGACATCGTGTGAAGGTCGAGGTATTGTGTGTCTTCACCGTTGGTGTCGATGTTAATGGTGAATGTTTTACCATCCGCATTCAATTTTGAAAGCACGGTCCCATTGTCTTGTGCCACTGAACTCAATCCTCCAACCATGCACGGATATGTGGCATCATCAACGTTTAATTCCAATTGAATAGAGTTCCAACTGAGGTTCTCTCCGCCTTTCGCAAAACTCAAATCGAGAATTACATCATCGGTTGATTCAGTGGACATTCCTGTATTGACGGCCAGAGTGTTTTGTGTTCCTAAGGCGTTTTCATAGGTCACAATGTTCAGGTAATAGCCGGTGGAAACGATGGACGCCATGAAGAGGGCCATCAGTGCGATGCGCCGGTCAATGCGAGGCATGTTTAGCGACTCTGCCGGAACTACTTGAATACAGCCAATGTTGAAAAATTGCTGTGGGAGAGTTCTTACCTATCCGCTTCATAAATCCTCCATGGGCGTTCAGAAACACCTCATTCCGATTGTTCTGTTGCTTTTTTTTCTCCTTGTAGCAAGGGAAATTTACCCGTATGTTGAACCCTTGAACAGTGAGGTCGAGGATGGTTTTGCTATTGAAAAGATAGATTCAGGATACGGCGGGCCCACCTGTTTGGAATGGGCGGACAACTCGTCTTTACTGATGTGTGATCGTGATTCAGGACGGATTCTGTTGCTTGATGCCGACGACGGTTTCAAGTCAGTGGCATTACTTTCAGGTCTCGACCACCCGCACGACGTTCACTTGACATCGGACCATCTTTTCGTTTCCGAGGAAGGACAACTCTCTCGCTACAACCGTTCAAACCTCTCTTTTTCAGACCCAGTGGTGTTGATCGAGGGCATTCCGTCGGGTAACCATCAGACCAACGCCATCAATTCATTTCCAAACGGGACGTTGATTTGGCACAGTGGTTCGACATGCAATGTTTGTGAACAGAGCGATGAACGGAATGCTGCGTTGCTTTGGGTGGACCCTGTAACCGGCGAACATGGCGTTTTAGCATCCGGAGTTCGCAATTCCTTTGACGGCGTTTGGGTTCCCGGTATGGGTTATCTCTTCTCCGATAATGGCCGAGATTGGGACGGCGACCATCCCGATGAAGAAGTCAATTTGCTGGTGGAGGGTGAAGCCTATGGTTGGCCTGACGATGACCCAAACAACCCGATTCCATCAGGAACACTAGGTCCAGTTGCACGATGGACGCCACATACCTCGCTGAACGGCCTCGCTCTTCGCCCGAACACCTCGTCATTACCCGGCCTTTTACCCGGTGAGGGCTTTACGGTGTACGCTACGGTGTACGGTTCTTGGAACACTCTTTTCCCACAAGGTCATGAAGTGGTTCGAATTGATTTCACGCCGAGTCAATCCAACGCTTCGGTACCAAGTGAGCAATGGAACAGCACCGTTACCCGGTTTGCGACGGATCTTGGTACGCCTTTACCTGTGGTTTTTGGACCGGACGGTGACCTCTATTACGCGACCTTTGGTGGTGGAGGAACGCTCTATCGAATCACAGCGAATTAAGCCATTCACTCAGTCGTCGAACGCCTTCATGAATGTCTTCGGCAGAGGTAGCGTAGGAAATCCGAACAAATCCTTCTCCGCCCTCTATGAGTGACCCAGGAATGAGCTGAACGTTTGCTTCTTCGAGCGCTCGAGTAGCAAATTCAAGGTCGTCCATTCCTGTGCCTGTGACATCACAGAATGCGTAAAACGCCCCTTCAGGTTTTGGAACAACGATGCCGGGAAGTTCCGAGAGAAGAGAATGCATCAAACCCCGCCGTTCTTTGAACGAAGCAGCCATCATCGCCGTTTCTTCTTCAAGTCCTAAAGCAACCGTTGCAGCAGGCATCATGAATGTGGCAACGTGAGTTGCGGCGCTAACGTTGATTTTTTTGACTCCATCCATGACTTGTTTGGGGCCGGTAATCCATCCAAGGCGCCATCCAGTCATAGCCCACCCTTTCGACCAACCACCGATGGTGATGGTACGCTCAGCACCGCCTTCGAGTGAAGCCGGAGATGTGTAAGGGTAATCTGTCCAAACCAATGTGGCGTAAATCATGTCGTCAAGAATCCATAAATCATGCTTTATAGCAAAATCAACGATACGCTGTATCTCTTCTGGATCGTAAACAGCACCTGTGGGATTATTTGGAGAGTTCAGCAATATCGCTTTGGTTTTCGAAGAGACCGCCGCTTCCAATGCATCGAAGTCAGGATGGTAATTTTCACGCTTGACCGGAACATGAACTGGAACGCAATCGAGCAGCTTAAGCATTCCATCGTAGGATGGCCATGCCGGGGACAAAAGCAGAACCTCGTCACCTGCGTCGAGTGTTGCCATAAGGCCATACAAGATCGCCTGTTTACAACCTGGAGTGACTAGGACATCATCTGGCACAGCAACAATGTCGTGTTTTGACAGATGTTGGGCCACAGCTTCGCACAATTCAACGGAACCTTGCGTCCGAGTATAG
>JABGTJ010000119.1 GCA_018691345.1 Methanobacteriota archaeon | reverse complement strand
CATCCATCTCTACGAGACAGACCCGTCCGGCGCATACCAATCCTACCATGCAGGTGCGATTGGCAGTGGCCGAAACACTGTGATTGAATTCTTTGAAGACAACTGGAAGGATAACATGACGCTCAACGCAGCTATGAAACTTGGTTTGGAAGCCCTGCGCACGGCCAATGATGCGGAACTCAACCGAGAAGCCGTTGAAGTCACTGTTGTTGATTCTGAAGGTTACCGAGTTCTGGACCGTGCGGCTGTGAACAAGCAAATCGACCGCCTCAAGCCACTCGAAGACTGAAATTAGGGCGGCACATTGATGCCTCCTCACGGATTGTCCCCACGTGAGGGAACACTATGGTAAGTCTTGATGCAGCCGTTCTAGCACGAATGGAAAAGGGTGGTAAGAGATACGAGATTCTTGTGGATCCCTATCTCGTTGATGATTTCAAGGCAGACCCATCGTCTGTTAATCCTGACAATTTCTTTGCGATGGATGAAGTGTTCCATGACGCAAGAGGGGGAGAGCGCCCTACTGAAGAATCCATTGAGGCTGTATTTGGAACTCAAGACATCGTTGTGATAGCACAAACTATTTTCCAAAAAGGAAGTCTTCAACTCACTACTGTTCAACGGAAGGCCATGGTGGAAACGATGCGTCAACAGATCATTCATCAAATCCACACTCAGGCAGTTGACCCAAAGACGAAGTCCCCACACCCTAAGACTCGACTGGAACTCGCTTTAGACGAATCAAGGTATTCAGTTGACCCGTTTAAGCGCCTTGATGAGCAAGTCAAGGACGCCATTGCCAAACTCAAACCACTCATTCCTCTTTCTTTTGAATCCGTTCGTCTTGCAATTAAAGTACCTGGCTCTGCCTTCGGTGGCGTAAATAAAATTCTACGTCCATATCAACAAAAGCAAGGCTGGCTGGAAGATGGTTCCTGGGCATGCGTGATTGAGTGCCCAGCAGGGATGAAACCAGATTTAATCGGTCAGGTTATGCGTCGTTCTTCCGATGCGGAAGTCAAAGAATTGTAAGCGGGCAACCTGTTGGCTATAGGGTGGCCTTTATCATGGGATGTCGTTTCGCCATGGATGGAGAGAAAAGAATGTCCCAAGGTCAAACCGGCGCCGAGCAGCGCCTCGTGACCCCGGGTATGGCCATCGGGCCATCCGCCGGGAAGCGCGCAGGAAGCGGTATTATTACCGAACAAGATACAATGATTGCTACCCAACTTGGATGGCTTCAAGAAAAGAACAACACCATGTCTGTTCATCCCATTCATTCGGCTTACATGCCCCGTTCTGGCGACCTCATTGTCGCCAATGTTGCAGAAGTTCGTAACAACTTGTGGTTCATGGATATCAACGGAGCCTTCCAAGGATTGCTCCCAATGTCACTAGCCCCATGGAAGGTTGAATTTGGAGCTGCACGTCAACACATGGATGTTGGCAATGTGGTCTTAGCCCGAGTTCAAGAAGTGGATGAATGCCACAATGTGGTCCTCACAATGAAAGGCGTCGGCCTTCGCCGCTTGAATCAAGGTGCTGTAGAAAATATTCCTGTCCAACATGTGGACCGTGTTCGTGGAGAAGGCAACAGTCTGCTCCAACGATTGCGAGATGCCAGTGATTGCCGCATTATGGTCGGCGAAAATGGTCGTGTATGGATTGACGGCGATTCAAATGGGATCGCATGGGCTCGAAAGGCTCTCAAAATGGTGGCTAACAAAGGCCACACAACTGAATTCGAAGCGATTCTCGCAGAGATGGAACAAGAAAAGAAAGGTGATGCTTAATGGGTGGATATGGAGATGTACAACTACTACGAGAAGATGGTTCACGCCTAGACGGGCGAAAACTGGATGAGATGCGACCGGTGAAAATTGAAGCAGGTGTTCTACCCGCTGCAGATGGCTCAGCCATGGTCACCCACGGACTCAACGTTGCTGTTGCAGCTGTTTACGGGCCAATGGAAGCACATCCAAGAAAGATTCAACGCCAAGATCGAGCAGTAATTGATGTTCGTTACAACATGGCCCCTTTCTCAACTTCTGACCGAATCCGACCTGGGTTCAACCGACGTTCTCGTGAAATCTCCAAGGTAACTGCCGAAGCACTGGAATCGGTTGTTTTGGTTGAACTATATCCTCGCTCAAAGATCCGAGTTGAAATTGAGATTCTCGCTGCGGAAGCTGGTACTCGTTGTGCTGGAATCACTGCGGCTGCAGTTGCTCTTGCTGATGCTGGAATTCCAATGCGTGACTTGATTGTTGGAGTTGCTTCAGGAAAAATTGAGGACACTGTTGTTCTTGACCTGGATAAAGCAGAAGACAACTATGGTCAAGCGGACCTACCGGTTGGAATCTTGCCTAATACTGGAGAGATCGCCTTCCTACAAATGGACGGCGACCTTTCGCCTGATGAATACAACCTCGCTATGGAATACAATTTCAAGGCTGCAAAGGAAATCCATGAAGTCATGGTCGATGCCTTGCAACGACGGTACCAAGGAGGTGACGTCTGATGCCTGAACTCGTCCCTAGTTTGCTACGACAGGAACTTG
>JABGTJ010000096.1 GCA_018691345.1 Methanobacteriota archaeon | reverse complement strand
GACTTTCCGTGATCGACGTGTCCGATGAACACGATATTTAGGTGAGGCTTGCTCTTATCTTCCCATTGACTTCCCATGGTAATTACTCCTTAGCGAACCCTCCGAACAACCACCCCTATTTGAAAAGCGCGACGCGGCATTGCATAAGTAAATCAGAACGATTGGCTCGCAATACTCGCTTTTTACCGTTCAAACAGAGAAATTGGCGAAAAAGCAGTCGTCATTTCACTCTGCACCGTGAATAGAGCCGTCCTCGGCAATTTTGTACAATCGTATCGTACTGGTCGCACCAGAGATGGCTTTAGGACTACCCGAAATAGCCACGATTCTATCCCCTACTCCGATTGTTCCCGATTCCATAAGAGTATGAAGTGAAGATTGCATGGTCTGTGAACCTCGGTCGTACTCTTCGACCATGAGCCCTTCTACACCCGGAATGAGTTGCAACCGGCGCATTGCTCGAATACGATTGCTGACAGCGGTAACTGGAATGCCTGGACAGTAACCCGCAACCAATCGAGCTGCGTTACCGTGCTGCGTTGCAACAACAATACGCTTGGCTTTGGAAATCTTCGCCAACTCAACACCTGCATGAGCGACGGAACGAGTTGAGACAAAACGAGCCAATCCGCTTGGACGTTGATCTGAGGAATTCAATCCTTTCTCGCTTGCAACTGCAATCTTTGCCATCGTTTCAACCGCTTCAAGAGGATACTGCCCTAGGGCGGTTTCTCCAGATAGCATCACTGCGGTGGCTCCGTGACGAATGGCACCGGATACATCGCTCACTTCGGCCCGTGTAGGCCGAGGTTGAAGCGTCATGGATTCAAGCATCTGTGTAGCTACAATGACAATCTTCCCCCTTGTTAGAGCGCCATCAATGATGCGCTGCTGAGCTTCTGGTACATCCTCAAGAGGTATTTCAACGCCTAAATCACCGCGAGCAACCATGACGGCATCTGCTGAATCAAGGATTTCTTCCAGATGCTCAAGAGCGACAGGATGCTCGATTTTCGCAATCAAGGGCACATGAAGACCAGCGTCACGAACTGCTTTTTGGGCCGGTTCGAGATCTTTGGCGGTCCGAACATAACTTACCGCAACGTAATCCGCACCGGCCTTGAGAGCGTGTGCAAGTGCCGCTTCGTCGTTTGGTCCAATCGCTGGTAGGTCAACCATTGTCCCTGGAACATTGACGCCTTTACGCTCGCTCAAAACTCCGCCGTCTTCAACAATACACTCGACAACGCTGTTTGGCTGACCGGGGGAATGAAGAACCTTGAGACGTACCAGTCCGTCTGCGATGAGAACGGGGTCCCCGTTGGTTAATTCTGCGGACAAACCGGCGTACTCGACGGGAATATTGTTTGCATCAGCGTTTTCCATGAACGTTTGACCACAGTGAAGATTCAAGGACTGGCCTCGTTCCAATACCACGACATCTGAAAAACGACCAAGACGGAGTTTAGGGCCTGGCAAATCTGCAAGAATACACGTTGGTCGACCAAGCGTTTCTTCAAGCGAACGTATTCGCTCATACAGTGGCGTCTTATCTTCAGGAACACCGTGAGAGTAATTGAGTCGGCAAACATTCACTCCGGCTTGTAGGAGTGAAAGCAGCGTTTCAGCATCATCACAGGCAGGCCCTATCGTGGCCACTATTCGTGTTCTTCGCATTCAGTTCATCTCCGTAAGTACCAAGTGAGAACTCAGCGATAATGCAGTCGAATAACAAAGGATTCAACTTCTAAGTCATTGACTTTCTCATTGCGGATTTGGAAAATCCATTCACCGTCGCCGTATGTAGATTCAGTATCGGTGAACATGTAGGAACTCAAGGTAAGATGAACACAATCGTTGGTGTCCTCGTCGCAATCATCGCCATCTGTTCGCTGATCGAGACCTGTATCGGAGGTGTTTGTCGCCTCTTCGTCTTCTTCATTGATAGCGTGAACATCGAGTTTGGCACGACAGTTCGAAGTACCCGGTACGTTTGTACAATCTCCATCGAGTTGTGGATAGGTCAGTTCTCCAACCGCCTTGCGAATTGTATTACCCTTGTCTTTATCGTAAACGATCTTAACGTCAAAATCAAGCGTTTGAGCGTTTCCTGAAGTGTTACCGCCCATTTCAAAGTCAGACCACTGGCCTGCATAACTGACGTAAACCTTGATGGAATCGGAATCCGTCATGCCCGCACTGTTCAAAACATTGAGATTGACTTCGTATTCACCGGGCTCAACATTGGTCCAATCAACCGATTCGCCGGTCAAATCTGCGTCGTTTTCTGAATCGCCATCGTTATCCTTGTCGGTTTCCGAATCAAGGTCCCAGTGCCATTCAGAAATGTACTGGCTTGAATCACCTGCAGTGGAGTCGGATGCGTCCAATGTGACGGTAGTCGTGGCCGAAACATCTCGATCAGTCATCGACTTGTCCATTTCACAAATCCACAGCACAATGTGGGTGTTCTCATCCAGGTCCTCGTTGGAACAGTCCTCATCATCGGCATATTGAGTGATTTCTGCCATAGGTGGCTGGGCTGTTGCTTCAACAACATTGAGCGTCTTTGATTGGATGGAGGTTTTCGAACCGTCGGAAACGGTGAGTTCGATTGTTTTCTCACCCGGGGAGTCGAAATCCCATTCTGCTGTTCGACCAGTGTCGTCAATCGAGCCATCTTGGTCGAAATCCCACCGGTACGTCAAGCCATTACTTGGCGTGGAACTTGATGCGTCAAAAGAGACGACATCACCGGTTCGGATGTTATTCGATGGAGAAAAGGTAAACACGGCGAGAACTTCGCCGTCTGAACTGCTCGAAGTGTCATCAAAAACGCAACCTGCAAGCGTGGATAAGACCATCACTGAGGAGAGGAGGATTGGCAAAAAGGCCGACTTCATGAAGGGTCTGTGAACGGCCTTCATCAAAAGCCCTTTCTCTCTATTCATCATCTTAGAAGGAAAACAGCGTAGTTTGTTTGTTGCCGGAGACCAGTTCTTTGGCGGTCCACCCGAATGCCTCAGTGATACGGCCCAGTGCAGCAGCCAAACGTTCGGCATAAAATTGGCCATCGTAGGCGCTTATGCCCCCGTTTTCCTCGTTCTCCAACCATGGCTCGACCCGCATTGGGCGTTGAGAAGCATCGGTCACAATGTAAGACACTTTCATTCCAGATGTAAAACCAAGGCCTAGAGCAATCCGGGCTTTAGCCACTCGAACCTGAGCCATACTGTCCGGATTCGCATAGTCTTTGGTAAAGTCAATATCCCCGTTTGAGGAAACTCGACCCTTACACGACTTGGCAAGAATAAGTTCGGATGCGTCGATTTCAGCCTTTTTGACCGCTTGGACCCTTGCTAATGCGTACTTGACAAGTTCATCGCCTTCGTCTGCTAAAGCATGGCTGAACATGCGTTTCATGGTCGAAGTAAGGTAGTTGAATGAATCCGTTCTTTGGGTCTCATAACCGCGAATCAACATTTCATCAGATGGCCACACGACTTGACCGACGTAGCGTTTCTTGGCACCGTGGCTGAAAAAAACAGATAGACCTTTCTCAAACTCCAAGACTGCAGAATCACGACTGTAACGTTCTGCGATTTCAAGTCCGAAGTCAATCATGGATTGCTTGGCGATGTTCCATTCCTTCATCTTCGCAACAGCGGCCTTCTCACCGTTTTGAGCCGCCGTGATTTCTTCTTCTCGAAGCGAAGAAGGAGCGGACTCATCAACGGGTGAGCGAACAAAGATTGAATCTGTATCTGAATACACCACTCCATGGCCTTCTTCCTCCAATTGGGCGATTATGGCTTTGATGTTGTGACGGGCCCAGGCAGTAATAGATGAACCTAAATCACGATGAGTGAACCGATAAAAGCCACTCGCAAAGACCCCATAGAAGGTGTTCATGAGGATTTTTACCGCATATTGCATCGAGTCATGGAACGATTCCTGCTGAACGTTTCCTTCCTGTTTCGCTGCTTTCAACGCTGCCTTGTGGACATCGCGTTGGGCCATCAAATCTTCAAGAAGCCGGGGCACAAGTCCTTTGCGAACCGATTGGTGTCGAAATCTGGCACCGGTTGGAGCGGTATAGACCGGTTCATCGTCAGCAGGTTGATCGGGTTGTGCTGGGTCGATTCGAGTCGTGTAGCAGATGTTTTGACCAATCATAATAGAGGGATACATGCTCTTGAAATCCAAAACGGCAATCCAAGGGTGCAACCCTGCATCAACTTCGTGAACGTAGCCTCCAGTGATTTGGCCTTCTTTGGCCTCAGCAGAACCTGTTAGAGGTACAGCGACGTTTTCAGAGTCTGCCAGACGAATCACAAGTGAGTCGACAAGTTGGCTTGTGCTGCCAATCGCAGCAGTGTCAAAGGTAACTTTCGCAACAGCTGCTACCGCTTCTTTGCGTCGAATAACTTGCAATGCATTGAGTATATCGAGAGGGAGTGCAGCATCCCGAATACAGTACTCCATGACTTCATCTGGCCGATTGGCCCACTCCATATCCATCTTGGATGCATCTACATCCATCTTGTGTTTTTCTTTATCTTCAGGAAACAACAAATTGCTGATGAACGAGAGGGTTTCCCTTTGCGGGCGCAGAGCCATTCGAGCCTGCCACCATGCGTCAACAACGCTTCTTCCAGCAACGTTCCAAGCGCGTGTCGATTGGCGGCGAGGGAAGAGGCCTGAACGGTTTCGTTTGGATTCGCTTTCGCTTTGTTCAACGCGACCCCATCCGAATAACTGTGCTTTTTTGCGCCATTGCTTGGATTTGGTTTGGGCTTGCATACGGTCGTACATTCGCGGTAAATCGAAGTTGTCGATGTTGTAGCCAGTTATGATGTCGGGGTCCATGCTGCGAACAATAAGGGTGAGGTTTTCCATGATGCTCGATTCTTTACCTTTGAACGAGTAAGATTGACGGGTTCCCGTCCCCATATCTTCAACCCAGGCCGCAGCACAAAGAATCGTTTCATGCTCGATACTTGTCTCAAGGTCAAACGAGAACACTTTGAAAGGAACAGGGAACGGCTCACAATCCTTCAGTTGCGAAACATTGCATGCGACCGTGACATCGACTGAATACCTGCCCGAACCTCCTGCTTGAACAACGGCGTGCGTCCGTTCAAGATTCTCATTCGGTTCATTGCGTCGGTCAACAACCGTCCCTTCAACCGACATATGCATCCGTAAATCATAATCGAGAAACAGCCGGTTGAGGAAAGGAATGTCGCCAGAATAGATTTGCCACGATTGCTTGGACAGCATCTTTCGCAGATTCGGGACCAAAAACGGTTGGCGTACGGTCACCGACCAGATTGGTCGAACGCCGAGGTCGGTCAGTTTCATGACGGGGCCTGAAACGCCGACGACGTCTTTCATCGCCTCGACTTCTTTGATTCGTTGAAGAATGAAGTCACTGACCCCGAGTTCTTCACTCCATGCGCTCAATGGAGTGATCTCGAACGAGGGGTTAAGTCCTGATACGAGCAAACAGACGGATTCACCCGACTTACTGCGCCCAAAGAGTTCCAAAACGGTAGACTCACTGGTTCCAGCATCGGTGTTCGCTTCAACCGAATGATAGCGCCCACTGATGATGCCGATGTCGTCAATGTACGTCATCGCCTCACCTTGTGATGAAGCATGTTAAACCACTCTAAGGGTCTTGCCTTCACCGCCATACCAGCAAATTGTTGCCTACAGTCCAAAAACTCATGTAAACCTCATCAAATGAAAGAGGAATGATTGAAAGCCGAAGCACCTTGGATAAAACGCTACGGCAGGGTGCGAAGGATGGTTGAAGAAATTGATTGGGATAGCCTCACGTTTTCGCTTACTCCTACCGACACGATGTATTTGACCGAAACCACTGCTACCGAGCCGTGGATGCCTGGGTCTCTGCGCCCCTATGGAGCGATTCCGATGTCACCTGCGGCTGGCGTATTGAATTACGGCCAAGGCCTGTTTGAAGGAATGAAAGCGTTCCGCACTTCGAAAGATAGAATTGTCTTTTTCCGGCCTGAAGAAAATGCGCGAAGAATGCAAAGAGGGGCTGACCGGCTGAAAATGCCACCTGTGCCTGAATCAATCTTCATCGACGCTGTCGAACAGTGCGTGCAAGCGAACATCAAGTGGGTTCCTCCGACTGGCCGAGGTGCTCTGTATGTGCGCCCATTGCTCATGGGCTCAGGTCCGATTCTTGGCGTTGCACCCGCCCCATCCTACACCTATCTGGTCTACGTTACCCCTGTTGGCCCGTACTTCAAAGGCGGAGTTTCAGCGATTGATTTGCTGATTTCAGAAGAGTATCACCGAGCCGCCCCAGGTGGGTCTGGTGGCGTCAAAGCAATTGGGAACTATGCCCCGGGAATGATGCCGAGCAAGAAAGCAAAAGCTGCGGGATTTGCTGAAGTGATTTACTTGGATGCTGAAACCCACAATTACATCGAAGAAGTCGGCGCTGCCAACTTTTTCTGCGTCAAGGACAATACATTGTACACTCCTGAATTAACGGGAACGATTCTCCCCGGAATTACTCGCCAATCCATCATCGAATTAGCACGTCACAATGGATATGAAGTCATCGAAACAAAAGTCTCAGCAGAATTTGCTATGGCATCGGATGAGGCGTTTTGCTGTGGCACTGCAGCCGTCATATCACCAATCGGATCAATCACCAAAGGTGAGCTGAAGTCGGTCTATGGAGACGGAAAGCCTGGCCCAATAACCGAACAACTGTACAGCCATCTGGTCGGGATACAAAATGAAACCGAAGAAGATGTCTTCGGTTGGCTGCACGAAATTCCAAAATGATTAACGCTTCTTGAAGCCGGAACGCTTCTTGAAACTGGTTTTCTTTTCAATTGCTGCGTCGCCAGAGCGAACTTTACGTTGTGAGCGTGCTCGTCGGTCACCGGTTTGAGGGCCTTTAGCGATACGGTCGGCAGTTGCTTCCTTTTGATCACGCTGCATTTGTCGCCATTCAGCGCCGATGAGTTGGAGCAACTCCTCTTTCGATTGGGCACCAACCGATTGTTTAGAACCACCACGAGAAACCCACATTCTGCCCTCTTTCATGTGAGGTCGAGAGGGGTGAGATGTGCCTTCTTCTCGCTTGATTTTCTTTAATCCCAATTTTCGAGCGGCAAGGAATAAGCCATCCAAATCTGGTTTAATGACAGAGGAATCCTTTGGAACACGACGACCGTTACGGCGAGAGAGCCGTGTATCAAAATAACCTGGCCATACGCAAATGCGGTCAGGGTTGTGGTCCATCATCAGTCACCATCTGCACCGTAGAGCGCGAACGACTTGAATCCTACGGAAGGTATTCAATCGAGAAGAACGCCGTTGATGACGCCATCCTTGCCTGGACGAGAAGTGATTCGAACACGACCTTGGTCAGTTTCGATTACTGCTCCCTTCACGAGAATGTTACGTCGAACGTAGTTCGGGTCCGATTCGTTCTCGATAACGTTGTGAATTTTTCCAATCTTGGTTGTACCCTTTTTTGGGTTGTTGATGGAGACTCGGTTTTCAGCCATGACTCGAACGAGTGTGTTTCCACCGGTTCGGCGGTAAATCTTGCGCTTTGGTTCTCCGACCAAAGCCATTTGCTTCTCAGAAGAAATTTCTGTAGAGCGCTTGCTGCGAGCCTGAACTTTGCGTCCGCCACTTGGTTTACGTCGAGAGATACCGTGCCATTGAGCCATAATGATGCCACCTTGCAGACCAAAGCCACCAACAGG
>JABGTJ010000040.1 GCA_018691345.1 Methanobacteriota archaeon | reverse complement strand
TATGCGTAATCGCCTTCAGTCCAGTTGATATTGAATTCAACGACGTAGCTTGTGTTGCATGAATCATCGACCTTGGTATTGTTTTCGTCTCTTTCACAGTAGGCGTGAAGTTCACCTGAATCCCAATCCAGGCTGCCGTTGTACAAACCATCTCCATCATGGTCGTGAACCAGACGATGCGTCAAATTCGATGCGTTATCGGTGTTGTACCAAATAATCGAATCGTTATGGAAAATCTCAGGTGAGGATTGTGAGAAACCGCTCTCTTTGACCAGTACGGTGAATGCGCTTGCGGTATGAGCGCCCGTCTGCGAGGGGACAGTTGCTACTGTGGCAAGGAGGAAGAAGACGAGTAGGGGTAAAAACACTCTTCCCATGCTTGAATGGCTAGGTCACAGATAGATAAATCATGTCATCCAATGGACGAATTAAAATACAACCCCTCGTTGAATTGTCTCAATGAAATCCAGCCTATTGTTCAAAAACAGCGATGCTGCTGACAGAATAATCACTTTTGCCTTTGTTGGTCTGGTCGTTATTAGTTTGCTTTCCGCAACTGCATACCTTGCCCTCGGAGGCGATGAAAACAATAAAACGGAATCCAATGAAACAGCGTGGGTCGACCCTGTTGTTGAAATCGAAGACGAGCAGCATAGCCACACCGACTTGTTGGCACACCGATTACAAACCGACAACATGCTTCTCATTGACTATCACAACCTCAACTGCGATGGAAACGTCGCACCACCGCCAGAACTCGACAACGTTGCAGGGCGACCATGTTCCCCTGATTTCAAGAACGTCGGACCAACCCCCGGCGACTCGTCAGAAATATCCATTGAAGGCAATTTCATGGAAGACTGTGTGAAGAACCCAGATGGTACTGGCGGCTGTTATGCATATGTTTCCTCCTACAATCAATTCGAAATCTTGGATATCTCTGAACCAAACAACATTGTCCTCCTCTCGACCTACTACGCTGAAATTGGTCGAATGATTGACATTAAGGTGACACCAGATAACAACTGGGTTTTGGTCAATCACGAATTGACAAACAGTGATCTCGACCCAATCCCAAATGACGATGACGCCAACAGCGGTGCAAACCGGTTGGATGTTATTTCCGTTGTCAACAAGAACGAACCAATCAAGGTTGCCGAGTGGAATAACCCTCCGGCAGGCTTCCACAACCAAGACATGCATGTTGATTGCGATTGGGAGCCGGCAAACCCTCTTTGGGCGGTTGAAGATTGCCACCTCTTCCTCTACGGAGCAGACCCCTATCCAGAAATGGTCGAAGGTGATTCTGGAACCTTTTACAAAGGCACACAAATTTTCTATGTGCCGCTCGGTTTTGAATCATGGATTGATCCAACTGCAACAGACGAAGAGCAAAACAACAGCCGTCAAATCCTTCGCTGGGGCGGATACACCCCAGAACCAGAAACAACCTGCGGTGGCTCGATTTTCAACCATGATAACGTGTTTCACATTCATCCAATCACCGGACAAAAACTCCTCTACATCTCGTACTGGGATGCTGGACTAAGAATTGTTGATGTTACAAACCCGCCAGAAGTTCCTGACCCAGAAGGCATCACTTGGCCTCAAGACAACGAGGTTGGACGATGGCTTGGATGCCCGAGCGCTGACGATGGCTGGTACGGCCCTGATGGCGGTGGACACGCAAACATGTCTTCGGAAGAATGGGGCGGCAGCAGCGGGGCCCTCAACGGCAACGGCTGGATTCACTATGCAGTGCCTTACGACCACCTGCTTTGCAATGGAGCCAAAGACACCGACCCAATGGAAACCTGGGACGCAGAATGTGGAACTGGCCCGAACGATGCCGAATTCGGAATCAACTGGCGCCATTTGACCATGATCGCTCCAGAATACGGAACCAACACAAACCACACAGGTTACATCTGGACCATTGACACCACGGATCCCGCAAAACCGTTCTTGATGAGCAAGTGGAAGCTTCCCGGTTCAAGTATTCTGCCCGACGGCACTGAACACCCTCACCATTACATCCCAGGCGGCTACATTTACAGCCCTCACAACGGTGATACTGGAACCAACGGCAACGTCTACTGGACGCATTACCATGCCGGCAACTGGGTGACCGACCACAGCGACATCTGGCAAGACCTCGAATGGGTTGACGGAACACCAGCACCAGAGATTGGCTTCCCAGCCATCGCACAAATGTCAGAGACCAAGACAATGGGCTACTTCCTACCGTCGGGTCCAACTTGGATGGATGACCCCAAGGAAACCCTTGGCTACGATATGGCTGATTGTTGGGCTTCCTGTATGATTCCGTTTGATTGGGGCCTGCAGTACGACCCTCGTGGCTACCTGTTCATCTCAGAAATGGTCTCAGGTGTCTATGTGGTTCAAATGGACGAAGACAAGAATCCTAACTTTGTCTATCCTCCACTTTATCCAAGCACGGAAGACTGAGTCCACCATCAACTGACTTGACTCGTAAGTCAAATGGGTATTATTTGAGTACCCATCCACATACGACCATCATGAGAAAGATGCGGAGTAACCTTCCAGATACGCCTACTCCTCTTCTTCAAGAGCAGCAGAAAATTCGGCGAGGTCGATTCGGTTGTCATCATTTGTATCCAATGCCTTGATGATCATTGAAACTTGACCAGGCGATAGATGATGTCCGATGTGTTCAATCAATCCCTTGTACAATTCTGGACCGTTGATTTCTCCATCGTCATTTACATCGATGGAGGAAAAGACCTCACTTACTTTTTTGTTGTTCTCCTTCATTGCCTTCTTCAGAATTGTAATTGCTTCACTAGCACTCCATGATTGTTCTTCTTCATCCATACTTTAGGCACAATTTGACACCTTATTGACCTATTCATCGAAAGTTGTTGTAAGGTTTTCGAATCGATACTTTGTATTGAAACGACCAAGAACAACACCCAAGCCACCTTTACTCACTTCACCAACCACTTCATTTTGATGCGTACCGTTCAATATGAACCACTGCTAACCTTAGAGTCGTGAGTGCTTGACCAATGGGCCTTATCAAACGCGACTCCTGGAGCCAAACATGAATTAGAAGGACTCTTCGTTTCAAAAAGAACCATAGCTTGACCTATCAGGCAGAATTCCAAAAATTGGCTTCTGCTTCGGGAGGATGGTCAGATATTATTTTTGCAACAGCGACAAGTTGCTTCATC
>JABGTJ010000117.1 GCA_018691345.1 Methanobacteriota archaeon | reverse complement strand
AGTTAATTCTCGCCATTTGAACCGAGCCGCATGTTGGTCGTCACCCATAACAGAAGCGAATATTTCTCTCGCTTTTGGACCCTGAAGGGCCAGAATTGACATTTCATCGGAAAGATTCTCCAAAACTACCGAACCATCTTCAGGGAGGTGTTTTGAGAACCAATTCCACATCACATCGATCATTGAAGCGTTTGGAACTCCAAGAAGTTCAGTCTCATTTACAACTGCAAAAATCATGTCGTCAATCAGGTGGCCGTTCTCATCGAGAAAGTGAGTGTAAGCACATCGTGTGGGCGTTATAGCAGTTACACGTTGCGTAGCCAAACCCTCAAGCCATTCACGCACATGGTCTCCTTTGAATCTGAATGAACCCATGTGTGACACATCAAATAAACCTGCAGAGCGACGGGTTTCAAGGTGCTCTTCTTTAATGTTGGAATACCAAATTGGTAGTTCAAAACCATGGAAATCGACCATGTTCGCCTCCAAAGCGAGATGTTCATCAAAGAGGGCAGTCCGTACGGGTGGCTGGTCGCTCATAACCATCGGAAAACGGCCCGTCAAATAAACATCGGTTCAACATTCCATCAATTCATGGAGGGCAAACCACGCAGGATTTCATCTCCGTGTCGTAGAATTGCGGCGACCAATCGGTCAAGACTTTCAGTGGTTACATTTTGATTTGAAATAACTGGCCGAAGAATAACATCGTCACCAATATTGCTCCGACTCACCATAAACTGACCCTCTTGAATCAGGCGATTTCTCAATTCCCCATTGAGTTCGTTAAGGTCCATTTCCGTACCTGAAGGGGCATATCGGAAACATACGTTTGTCCACATACGAGAGGACATCAGTTGTAACGAAGGATGAGCATTGACTGAGGATTCAAGATGTGCTGCAAGGTCCATGTACCCGTCTACCATCTTCGACCAACCCGCATCTCCACGAACTCTCCATTCAAGCCATAATTTGAGGGCATCGTTACGCCTACCGCATTGAAGCGAATAGCGTCCAAGGTCATCATACTCAGCATCATCTAAAAAGAGATAGTGAGCAACATTAGCATGGCCGCACAAGGTCCTGAGAACTTGAGGCTTCTTGATGAGGAAGGTACTACAGATTAATGGCAGGCCCATCATTTTGTGAGCGTCCCAACAGATACTATCGGCCTTTTGGATTCCATCCATGAGCGTGCGATGAGTGGGGGAAAACATGCAGGTGCCGCCCCAAGTTGCGTCCACATGGAACCAAAGATTGTGCTGGTGGGCAATATCTGCAATGTCGTCAAGAGGGTCAAATGCGCCTCTAACGGTAGTTCCAGAGGTTGCAACAACGCAAAACGGTGTACGTCCTTCTTTAATCGTAAATTCTATTTCTTCCCGCAGGCTTTCGGGGCGCATTCGTCCATCTTCATCGCAACGAACCTTAATCACATTTTGATGGCCGATTCCAATAACATTTGCTGCCATTAGAACAGAATAATGTGATTCAGCAGAAACGAACGCAACCATGTTACTTCCATCAAAACCAGTTTTAGTTGAACCTGGGATAGCATGTTCGCGAGCGCAGAGCATACCGATCATGTTCCCGTTGGAGCCACCTGTTGTCAGGGTTCCAAAACCATCTGCGAAACCAACAATCTCACACATTCTTTTCAGAACTGTTTGCTCAATGAGGGTTGCGATAGGCGATAATTCAAACGTGTACATGGAATTGTTCGTAGCAGATGCAATGATCTCGCCCGCCAGTGCAGGTAACGACAATCCACCCCACAGCGGATTCATGAATTCTGCCCTGTGTGTTTTCACGCTGTTTGCGATGAACGTGTCAAGGTCATCGAGAACTGTATCCATTCCTAGACCTTCTAGTGGGACTGCAACGTCCAGCACTCTCTTCAAGGAGGCTGCGCCTTGGGCAGGATTGACCCGTTCGTTTTGATCTTTAGAATCAATGTAGTGGACCAAGCGATTGGCAATTTCGTTGATGAACGCCTCAGTATCCATGTTGGTCTCCATGTGACGGGCATCACCGGAGACTTATGAGGCTGATTGTAAAACTGGTTCAAAAAAGAGACGAAATATTTCGTTTGTAAGTGATTATCTCGTTCAAATTATGGTTTTTGAAACCGACTCGCAAGCCAATCTACTCTTTTTGCCTAACAGGATATTCATGGTGAATAAATGTTGCATAGAGTCCCAATAAGGTGGTGTGATTATTACGTATATCATCGCCAAACCACTGAGGAACATGCGCATCCTTTCTCAAATCCACTCAACATCAAATCCCATATCCATCGTTCAGAGCCGAAGCACATTTAGTTCCAAAACGGTATGATTTAACCCTCTTTTCACCACTTTTTCAATTCACATTGCATATTAGTTCAGCAAGTTTGAATAAAGAAGCGCTCTTGGGGAGGAACATGCTAGGTACAATTGGGAACAAATGGCTGGACCGACTCCATCAACAACTT